>DATEMM010000461.1:0-33610 GCA_035275605.1 Pyrinomonadaceae bacterium | reverse complement strand
CCAGCTTCAGTTGGTCGGATGTCGGTTGAGACACGATAAGAATTTTTGATTTGCGATTTTTGATTTTTGATTGGACAAGGACAAGAACTTGAATCTAAAAATTTTTAATCCTTATCCAATCGCAAATCTAAAATCTAAAATCTAAAATCCGCCTTACTCGTCGCTGACGTCTTCGATTCTAATCAACATGCGCTTGAGCGTGACCTGCGCTTCGCGGCAGTCGCTCAGGATTTCCGCGACGCGCTCGGGGGGAAAGCGCGAGCTGGAGATGAGCACCTCGTCCACGCGCTGCTCCCGGCAGATGGCGCGCAGGGACCCGTTGCCGCCGAAGACGCGCAGGCCGTGTATGACCTTGCCCTTCTTGTTCGGGTCGTCGTCCACGAAGCCGACGGGCGCGTACTGCAAGTCCCTGTTGTTCTGCATCTCGCGCAGGAGCAGTTCGCCGCCGTCGCCCGCGCCGTAAATCAGGACGCGGCAGCCGTCGCGCGGGGCCTGCGTCGGAAGGAGCTTGCGGAAGAGCCGGAAGGCCATACGGCTCCCGGCCAGCAGCATGAACAGCAAAATCGCGTCCACGATGAAGACCGTGCGCGAGACGCCCTCGAAGCGGAACGCAAAGAGAATCGCCAGCAGGCTCGCGACCGACCCGAGCACGACGGCTTTTGCGAAGACGACTAGGTCGTCCACGCTCGTGTAACGCCAGATGCCGCGGTAAACGCCGACCGCCAGGAACGCAGCCATCTTGACGAAGACCAGGACGGGGAGCGTGCGCAGAAAGACGCGCCACGCGCCGCTCGATTCCATCGGCCCGAATCTTAAAACGTAGGAGCCGTAGTAAGCGAAAATAATCAGCAGGACGTCTAGCATCACCTCGAAGACGCGCCGCTTGTATGAGAGATCGACCAGGAACGCGAAGAGCGGTTTTTCGCGCGCCGCCTTCGCCTCATCCTCGTCGTAGACTTTGACGCCCGCCAGATAAACCCCGAGCAGCGTGAGCAGGACTGTGAAGCCGCCGATGGCCGCGAGGCTGACGTCAAGTTTCGCCTCGCGCACGAGCAGCGCGATCAGCCCAGAGAATCCGGCAAAGCCGTAGAGCATCCAGACCGCGCGCCGCTCCGACATGCCCAATGCCACCAGACGGTGCGAGGCGTGGTCACGCCCTCCGACGCGCACCGAGCGCCCAGAAAGTTTGCGGAGCACTGTCACGAGCGTCGTGTCGAAGATCGGGATGAAGAGAATCAGAATCGGCACGGCCAGCACTGGCAGGAAGCTGCGCGAGCGCCCGCCCTGGGCCGCGCTCATCAAAGACGTGCTGGCCAGAAAGAACCCTATGAACATGGAGCCGCAGTCGCCCATGAAGATTGAGGCCGGGTTCGAGTTGTAGACCAGGAAGCCAACGAGCGCGGCGGCGAAGACCGCGAGCGCCAGCGCCTCTGTCGGCTGCGAGCTGGCCAGGAAGCTCAAAGCCAGGAAGATCGAAGAGATGGCCGCGATCCCGGAAGCGAGCCCGTCCATGTTGTCGAGCAGGTTAATGGCGTTGGTGATTCCGATCAGCCAGAAGATGGTAATCACCATGTTGACGGGGGCCGACCCGGTCCAGGGCAAAGTCAGTCCGTAGTAGATGACGAAGGCCGCGCCCATGATCTGCCCTATGAGTTTCTGGTAGGGCTTCGCATGATAGAGGTCGTCGGCCAGCCCGACCGCGAAGAGAAAGGCGCTCGCGCCGAGAACGACCCAGAGGTAGTCGCGGTCGTGGTTCAGAATTTCGTCGGGCCTGGGCGGGACGACGAAGAGGTAGAGAACGAGGACCGTGGCGACCGAGAGAAAAATGGCGACGCCGCCGAGCATCGCCGTCGGCTTCTTGTGCCAGCGGTCGCTCTTCGGCTTGGCGACGATCTTCCAGCGCCGCGCCAGCGCGCGCACCGTCGGCGTCAGGACGAGCGCCAGGACAAACGACGCGGCGACCGGAATCAGGTATATCGGCTTAAAAGGCATGACCCTACTTACGGCAGCAGAGCAATTGGATTTGTTAGCTTACCCGGAAAACCCTATTCGATTAGAGACGACAAATCAAGCGGCGGAGTGTGAGCGGTGCTGGCATGGGGGGGCAGCCCGGATGCCACGAGGTGGCGTGGTTATCCTTCAATGCGCATTAACGCTGCCTTGCTCGGATATCTTTCGACTGCTTTCAATGCCTGTCGTTCCAGGATTTGATCGCCATTATTAAATTGTAGAATTCGCGACGTGACTTCACCGATAATCGTCAAGGGCTGAATAAACACGCCATTCAATTGAAAATGGTCTGCCCACTTATCCGCCCGCGGATTAAAAAACCTGCTGAACTCGCCGGATTCAGAAACCGACCCGACATCACTCCCCTTATGCCGGTTACAGAAAGCACAAGCGTATGCCAGATTGTCCGGGTCTGAGGAGCCACTGTGTTTGAGGCTGATGATATGCTCAACTTCACAGCCAAAGAACGTGTCTTCTTCGGCAATTAAGCAATATTCACAAAGGAAATCTGCGCGGGCCGCAACCTTCTGCCGAGTCTCTGCGCTAAGATACCTACTCATTAGCAATATAGAGACGGGCGCGTGCTTTCGCCAGTCTCATCAGGTGCTCCAGTTGCAGGTAGTGCTCCAACTCGGACTTCTCATCCGGTGAAAGATAGTCCGTTTTTTCACGTTGAATCAGGTCTGCCACACGCTCCTTCGCGCTTTCTGACGGGCGGAAGGCCACGACATTCTGCGGGCTGGTTCCGGCGGCAATGAATTCGATGACTTCTTCGTAAGCTCTCAAGGCGCTCATAGTGGCAATAGTTTACTCCTCGATCACTTTCTCTACCAGCTAATGAGGTCGTGGGCTCCACGTTCCACGCAAACATGAAAGCGCCTGTCAGCGGCTAGCCATTAATCAGCTAGCCGATGCCTATCTGCTGGTTGAGGCTCGCGAAGTCGAAGTTGTTCCACGCCTCGACGATCTTCCCGTCCTTGACGCGGACGATGGCGATGCCGGTGAACTCGACGGGGTTCCCGGTGGGGGCGATGCCGAATCCCTCGCCGGTGTGCCTGGCCGTCACGCGGCAGCGGGCCGCGGCCTTATCGCCCTCGCAGATGCAGTCCTCGACTGCGACCTGGATGTCGGGAAAGGCTGCGCGAAGTTTATGGTAAAAGGGCTTGTAGCCTGCTGGGCCGCGTAACTCTTCGCCCTGCTCGTCCACTAGGCCGTGCGCGATGCCTTCGTCGGCGAACATCTCGTCAATCGCGCTCTCGCGCCCCTTGTTCCAGACCTCTTCGAACCAGCGTTGCAGCACCGTCCGGCTTTCGTTATCC
The DNA here is from genome assembly GCA_035275605.1 of Pyrinomonadaceae bacterium. Classification (GTDB taxonomy): domain Bacteria; phylum Acidobacteriota; class Blastocatellia; order Pyrinomonadales; family Pyrinomonadaceae; genus QHXM01. Next base: position 30,281 of record DATEMM010000461.1, on the reverse strand, counting down.
ATCTCTTCACCTCCATAAAAAGGAAGCGGGGCCTTTGAGCTCAGGGCCGCCCGCTGTGAAAGTTGATGACGCTCTTGAGAATGCCGTCGAGCGTCATCTCGGGGCGAAAGCCGACGAGCGAGTTTATCTTCGAGACGTCGGGGACGCGCCGCGGCATGTCCTCGAAGCCCTCCTCGTAGGCCTCGTCGTAAGGGACAAAGGAAATCTCCGACTCGGAGCCGGTCAACTCCTTCACGCGCTCGGCCAGCTCCAGAATCGTCACCTCCTCGTTCGAGCCGATGTTGAAGACCTGCCCGACAGCCCCCGCGTGGTCCATCAGCTTGATGAGCGCGCCGACCACGTCGCCGACGTAGCCGAAGCAGCGCGTCTGCTTCCCATCGCCATAGACGGTGATGGGTCTTCCGGCGAGCGCCTGCTTGACGAAGGTCGGGATGACCATGCCGTACTGCCCCGTCTGGCGCGGGCCGACCGTGTTGAAGAGCCGGACGATGACGGTTGGCAGTTTCTTCTCGCGCCAGTAGGCCAGCGCCAGGAACTCGTCAATCGCCTTCGAGCAGGCGTAAGACCAGCGCCCCTTGGTCGTCGCGCCCATCACCAGGTTGCCGTCTTCGCGGAAAGGCACCTGGTCGCTCAGACCGTAAACTTCCGAGGTCGAGGCCACCAGCACCTTCTTCTTCTTCTTGTTGGCCAGGCCCAGCACGACTTCTGTGCCGCGCACGTTCGTCTCGATGGTGCGCACGGGGCTCTCGACAATCAGCTTGACGCCGACGGCCGCGGCCAGGTGAAAAATCACATCGCAGGTATCGACCAGTTCCGCCACGACCGGCTGGTTGTGGACCGAATCAATCGTGTAATGAAAGCGCGGATCGTTCTTCAGGTGCTGGATGTTCTCGATGCTGCCGGTCGAGAGGTCGTCAATCACGAAGACCTCGTCGCCGCGTTTAAGGTAGGCGTCCGACAGGTGCGACCCGATGAATCCCGCCCCGCCTGTAATCAAAACTCGCAAATTGTTAGCTCCCCTTTTATTGAAGTCTGGAGTCCGGAGTCTGGAGTCTGGAGTCAGAAGATAAAGAACTGGTTTCCGTTTTTGACTCGAGACTCCAGACTTCAGACTCTCCAGACTTTTCTTTGGCCAGCTCGCGGTAGAGATTCTTAACATCCGCGAGCAGGCGGTCTTTAGAGTAGTTTCTTTCGACGAAGCCTCGCCCGCGCTCGCCCATCGCGCGCCGGGCATCTGCGGCTAAGACCAGGTGCGCGAGCCCTTCGCTGAAAGCTGCGGCGTCGTTCGGACGAACCCCTACGCCGTGCTCGTAAAGCTCGAAACCGGCAGGCCCCTCGCCCTCTCCTAAATCTAAGCGCTCTCTTTGACCGAGTAAGTCAACCACGCCGCCGACCTTTGTGGCAATCAAAGGGCGCGCGTTCGCCATCGCCTCGATCAGCGTCAGCGGCGTCCCCTCGTTGAGCGAAGTCAGGGCCACCACGTCGAGCGCCGGGTAGAAGTTCTCCGAGTCGCCGCGCGTCCCCAGGAATCTGACTTCTCCGATGATTCCGAGTTCGCGGGCCTGCTTCTCCAACTTCGTGCGCAGGTGCCCGTCCCCTATGACGACGAAGAGGACGCGCCGCCCGTTGCTCACCGTCCCGAAACTTTCTTTGTAGCGCGCGGCCGCCTCGATAAAGAGCATGTGGTTCTTGACCTCTGTTAGCCGTCCGACGATGCCGACCAGTATATCTTCTTCGCCCAGATTCAACTCGCCGCGCAGGACATGCCGGCGCTTCTCGGCATTCGCAAACGCGCTCGTGTCCAGTCCGAGCGGGATGACGCGGAACTGGCGCGCGCGCCCCACCCCGAACTCTTCGTGAATCTCTCGGCGCTGCTGCGGGCTGATGACGATTATCCGGTCGGTCGCGAGGCGGGCCAGGATTTTTTCGATCAGGAGAAAGAGGCGCGTCTTCAAAGGCCCGTAGTAGCTGTGAAAAATGTGGCCGTGATAAGTGTGCACGAAGCGGCAGCGGCGCGGGCGTCCCCAGAGAGTTGAGGGCGTGAGCCAGCGATAGAAGAACCCGGCGACTCTGCCGACGGTCCCGGCCTTCGCGGTGTGTGTGTGGACGACGTCCGGGCGCACACGTTTGAGCAGCCGGTAGAGCTTCCAGACGGTGACGGCGTCCTTGGGCGAAATCTCGCGGCTCATCTCGGGGATGACGTGCGGGGTGACGCCGTGCTCGGCGGCGAAGTAGCCCATGTCGTCTTCACCGGGCGGCACCACGCCCGCGACGAGCACGGACTGAAACTCCGCGCCTTCGAGCCCGCTGGTGAGCCACACGACGTGACGCGCCGGCCCCCCGACGTTGAGCCGGGCGATGATGCGAACAACTTTCATGAACAGTGGTCGGTGGTCAGTGGTCAGTGGTCAGTGAGAAATCAGCTTTTAACTGACCACTGGCCACTGACCACTGACCACTTCTAATCGTCTATCCTGAACACGGTCTCCGGGTCGTCCTCGTGCCTGATCTCGTCAATCTCTTCGCGGCGGTTCTGGCCCATGTAGAGGCGGTTCGGGCAGTTGATGACGACGCCGGGCGTGCTCCCGACGTTGCGGTAGGCGTGGACGACGCCTGCGGGCACAAGCACCGATTGCGGGTTGTCCGCGCCGACGAAGAGCGTCATCAGGTGGTTATAGGTCTCCGAATCCGCACGGTTGTCCCACAGCCGCAGCTTGAAGTTCGAGGGGCCGATGAAGCAGAACACGTCCGCCTGTTCCTCATGCTCGTGCGGGCCGCGCTGGTGCCCAGGCTCGGTCAGGGAGATGTAGGACATCACCGGATAAAACTCTTCCTCCATCTCGTCGTGGCGGAAAAGCTCTGCCAGCCAGCCGCGCTCGTCCACGAACTTGCGCAAGCTGCTAACGCGGACGCCCGTGATGGCCCCCTTTTTGAACTCCCTAGCGGACGGCGCCGACTTCGATTGCATGTTGCATCTCCATGTTGTTCGCGCCGGTTTCGGCCACCAGGTTCGAGGCGTGCTGGAGGCTCTCGAAAGTCCCTGCGTCACTCCACCAACCCTCCAGCTCGTCCCAGGTCATCTCGTCGCGCTCGATGTAAGCGTTGTTGACGTCCGTAATCTCCAGCTCATTGCGCCCCGAAGGCTGGAGCGTGCGGATGATGTCGAAGACCTCCGCGTCGTAGAGGTAGATGCCTATGACCGCGTAGTCGGACTTGGGCTCGGTCGGCTTCTCCTCGATTCGCACGACGCGGCGGCCGTCCAGTTCCGGCACGCCGAAGCGCTGCGGGTCCGGCACCTTCTTCAAAAGAATTTTCGCGCCGCCGCCCTGGTGGCGATAGGCCCGCACGGCCCGCTGGATGTTGCCCTGGATGATGTTGTCGCCGAGCACGACGCAGACGGGCTCGCCCGCTGCGAAATGCTCGACCAGAGAGAGCGCGTCGGCGATGCCGCCCTCGCCCTCCTGGTAGGTGTAGTTGAGGTGCTTGAGGCCGAACGCCTTGCCGTTGCCGAGCAGTTTCAGAAAGTCGCCGGCGGAGTTTCCCCCTGTGACGATCATGATGTCGGTGATGCCCGCGTTGACCAGCGTCTGAATCGGGTAGTAGATCATCGGCTGGTTGTAGACGGGCAGCAGGTGCTTGTTCGTCACAATCGTCAGCGGCCTGAGTCTCGTCCCCAGGCCCCCGGCCAGTACGATACCTTTCACTTACAGGTCCCTCCGTCGCTCATTTTTCGGCCCAGATTTTCAGGGTGTCCCCCTGGCGGCTCACGCTCAGCATCTTGTTGACGGCCGTTTTGACCGTCCTCCGCAAAGGGCTCTTGGTAAAACTCTCGTTGAGATTATATCTCTCGTTGATGAAATTCGGCTGCGCCGGTTCGGCATCGGCGGGCGCGTTGTTGGCCGCGCGCCGTTTCCGCCACGCCTCTAAGATTTCATAAGGGTTCATCCCCTGCGTTAAGACGCGCGTGCGGCGAAAGCCCGACTTGGCGAACAGGATTTTGATGCCCTTCGTGGAGAAGAGCTGAAGATGGTCTGGCGGGCCGACCACGCTCCAGTCTATTCCAAGCAAGCTGGCGGAGAGCCCGCGGCCGTGCGGGGTGGTTCCCCAGAACAGACCGCCCGGTCGCAGGATGCGAAAAATCTCCCGGACGTACAACTCCGGGTCCGGAAGGTGCTCCAGCACTTCGCTGGCCGTGACCACGTCGAAGCGGTCTGACGGGTATTTCGCTTCGAGCAGGTCCCCGTGATAGGCGCGGATTCCCAAGCCCCTGATGTACTCGCACCCTGTGCGTGAGATTTCCTGCCCTTCGGCGTCCCAACCGGCGCGCGCAGCCGCCTGCAAGAGCGCGCCCGCCCCGCAGCCCACGTCCAGCAACAGGTTCGTTTTCCGGTAAGGAGAGAAACTGCCCACTATCTCGTCCAACCGGCTGTGGATGAAGGCCGGCATAGAGACGGTCGAGCTCTCCGGGTCATACCAGTTGTCATAGACTTCCGCGCCCGTCGCCTCCGGCATGAAAGGCGTGTAGAGCGTCCCGCAATTGTTACAGGTCAGCAAGTCGAACCCGTATTTCGACCCGCGCGCTTTCCCCTGAGAGCGCCCGCAGGCCGGGCAGGAGCGCTTGTTCGTTGCGAGTGCCTTTCCGTTAGAGCTCATATGATTGATTCGCCGAGTTGTCCGACAGCCCTTCGTCCGGTGCAGTAAGAAGATTCCCGAGAAACTATTTTGACGGCCGCGCCTTCAGTCAATAAACCTCTGGAACCAGAGTTCGAGCATCAGGAGCGTCCAGAGGTGGTACGCGAAATCCTGCTGGCCGCCCGTGTGCTGCTCGACCATATGGCGTACAACCTGCGGGTTGAAGAGCCCGCGCGCAGTGGCTCGCTCCGAGAGCAGCACCTCGCGCAGGAAGCCCTGCATCTCGTTGCGGAACCAGTGGCCGATGGGAACGCCGAAACCCATCTTCGGGCGCTCTAAATTTTCGGCGGGCAGGAGCTGTTTGAGCACGCGCTTTAAGATGTACTTGGTCGTCAGCCCGCGCAGCTTGTACTTTTCGGGCAGGCTCGCCGCGAACTCTATCACGTGATGATCCAGGAAGGGCGAGCGCGCCTCCAGCGAGACTGCCATGCTGGCGATGTCCACCTTGACCAGCAGATCGTTGGGCAGGTAGGTCATCGTGTCCGTCAGGAGCGTGGCATCGACCACGCCCGCGCCGTTGGCCTTGGCGAACCAGGTTTCGAGAAAGCTTGCAGCCCTCAGCTCTTCCGTCTCGCGGCGAAAACTCTCCGAGTAAAGCTCGCGCTTCGCGTCGCCGTAAAAGACGCTCACCCAGCGCAGGTAACGCTCGGCCTTCGGCAGGGATGCCGCGCGAATGAATCGCTTGACGCGCGCCAGCCGATTGCGCTCCTTCTCGGAGCCTGGCAGCAGCTCGACCGCCTGCTCGACCAGGCCCCGGCGCAGGATGCCGGGCAAGCGGTGATACTTCTCCGCCAGTTGCATCGCGGCATAGCGCTCGTAACCCGCGAAGCACTCGTCGCCGCCGTCGCCGTTGAGCGCCACGGTTACGTGCCTGCGCGTCTCCCTGGCGACGTAGTAAGTCGGAATGGCGGAAGAGTCAGCGTATGGCTCGCCGTAATGTTCGACGAGCGTGGGCAGGACTTCCATCGCGTCCGGCCGGACGACGAATTCGTGGTGGTCCGCGCCGACGTGTTCGGCGACGCGGCGCGCGTGATGCAGCTCGCTGAAATCCTGCTCCTCAAAGCCGATGGAGAAGGTCTTGACTGGCTCCGACATCTCCTCGCTCATCAGGGCGACGACCGCCGAAGAGTCTATGCCGCCGGAGAGGAAAGCGCCCAAAGGGACTTCCGACATGAGGCGCACGCGCACGGCCTCGCGCAGCTCGGCCACGGCGCGCTCGCCCGCCTCCTCCTCGCTGATCTTGATCTTCTTATTGAAGTCCGGTTGCCAGTAGCGCTCCAACTTGATTTCACCGGCGCGCCAGCGCAACGTGTGGCCGGGCTCCAGCTTTCTGATGGCGCGGTAGGCCGTCAAGGGCGCTGGCACACAGGCGTAGGAGAGGTAGTAGTGAATAGCTTCGGGCTCGACCTCGCGGCTGACGTCCGGGTGCAGGAGAAGGGCGCTGAATTCGGAGCCGAAGATGAGTTGCCCATTCACCTCTGCGTAAAGAAGCGGCTTCTTGCCGACGCGGTCGCGGGCCAGGAAAAGCTCCTCACGCTTTTCGTCCCAGATGGCGAAGGCGAACATCCCGCGCAAGTGCTTCGGACAGTCCGCCCCGTACTCGTCGTAGGCGTGAACGATCGCCTCCGTGTCGGAGTTGGTGTAAAAGCGATGGCCCAGCTTTTCGAGCTTCGCGCGCAGCTCCGGGTAGTTGTAGATTTCGCCGTTGAAGACGATCCAGGCCGAGCGGTCCTGATTGTGAATCGGCTGCTGCCCGCCAGCCAGGTCGATGATCGAGAGACGGCGCATGGCGAGCCCCACTGGGCCGTTAAAATAGAAGCCGTCCTCGTCCGGCCCGCGGTGCCGGATACTCTCGCACATGCGCGTGAGCAAAGCCCGATCGACCGGGGCCGACTCACTGGGGCGAACAATTCCTACGATTCCACACACGTTAGATATTCGATGATGAAGGGCGCGCGGTCGCTCTAACATTACTCTGGCGGGCCGCCAGCCGCTGCTGCTGTAGCCGCTTGATGTCTCTTCTCTCTTTGAGCAGGACGAAGCCGACCGCGACGAAGATAAAGTAGAAGACCAGCAACTGCGCGCGCTGGCGATAAGCCGTGCCGACGTTTCCCTGGAAGAGTGAGTAGGCGATGGTCAGCATGAAGGTGAAAACCAGGATCGGCAGAACCTGGCGGAAACGATATTTGATGGCGAACCAGATGCCCAGCACCATCGCCGGGAAAGAGGCCCACCAGATGAGCATCTCCGGCAGCGTGATGCTCTGCCTGAGCGAAGCCAACTGCCACGGGAAGGGCGCGAAAAGAAGATAGATTGTCCCGATGGGGATGGCGGTCAGCGCCCCGGAAGCTGTCGAGACGTCTATGTCTTTGGCGAAACCGGATTGCGCCGAAGTAGAAGCGTCGGCGCGGCTGCGCTGGATGCGGCTGAGGTCTGCGTACTGGCCAAGCTGCGAGCCAGCGAACCGCGTCACCCCGAGCGAGGTCAACGCCAGCACCAGTGTGACGATGATGATGACCTGGCGCAGGAGGCTCTGCGCCGTCACTGCGCGCATGCCGATGATGAAGGCGGTCACGATGGCCGCCAGCGCGATGTAGAAGATGTAAAACCGCAGGCTGAGCAGCGCGAACAGCGAGCACGAAAGAATGGCCAGGTACTTGACGTTGAACTGCTCTCCGAGCCTGAGCGTCGCCAGCATCGAGACGGCGAGCAGAAAAACAATCGGCCCATCCTTCAGACCCTGCGAAGACCAGAGCACGAGCGAGGGATAGAAGGCCACGAAAATTGCTGCGATGCGCGCGACGCGCAGATTCCTGAAGATGTGCCTGGCACAGAGGAAGATGACGGGCGCTGTGGCTGCGCCGACGACCGCGTTGACAAACTGAATCGCCAGCATGTTGCGGCCAATCATTCCGTAAACGGATGCCACCAGGTAGAGCATTCCCCAGCCGCCGCCGCCCCCGTCCTCGCCGCCGAACAGGGCCACGAATGACTGGGCGTACCTGTCACCGTTCCAGGCTTGTAGCTTGGCCAGGCCGAGAGCATCGTAGGTCAGGGCGTCGCCGCCGAAAAAATCCTGCAACGAAAAGTGGAAGATGAGGAGCCCGATGAACATCCTGACCAGCAGCCCGCCGACGAAGATACGCACCAGAAAGGTCTTATCCGTTTTGACCTGGGAAACGATCAGCCCGGCCGCGCCCGCCAGCACCCCGCAGAGGATGAGGGCCGATGCGCCGAACGGGACGTCGGGCGAGAGCTGCAAGACCGCCGCGCCCAAGGTCAGCGCCAGAATTGTTAACAGAGCATTCATACTTAACGGCAGAATTCAGAAGTCAGAATTCAGGAGCCAGAATAAAAGAAAGTCTGTGAAAGTGGTTCTCCGCCTTTTATTCTGACTTCTGACTCCTGGCTCCTGGCTCCTGCTTTTCAAATGTCGTCCGGCAGGTCGGGCCGGGTTCTGTGCTCGATCAGGAAACGGTCCTCCTGGCTGAGCGGCTTAATCGGTTTGGCCGGGACGCCGCCGATTAAGTGCAGCTCCTCGGTCAGCGGTTTAGTAATCACGGCCCCGATGCCGACAATCGAGCGCGAAGGAATCGCGCCGCCGGGGGCGATGCGAATCTCAGAGCCGATGTAGGCCATTGACCCGATCCTGATGGGAAGCGTCCGCTGCCGGTTGTGCGTCCACAAAGAGGAGTTGCGCCCGCCTAAGATAGTGCGCCGCCCGATCTCGACCTTGTCCGTAAAATCTATCTTGTGCCCGGTCGTAATCACGCTCCCGTCGCCGAGCAGAAAGCGCGGCTCGACCGGGTTGACCACCTCCGGCTCCGGAATCGAGTTGATCTGGTTCATCCGTATAATCTCGACGTAGCGCCCGAGGCGTATCTCATCGCCGCCGCGAAAAATGTTCAGGTGCCCGATGCGCGCGTGATCCCCTATGCTCAGCTTCCCGACGCCGACGAAGAAGTTCAGGTGGCCTATCCGAACGTCGTCCTCGATGACGCACTCGCGCGCGTCAATGATGCTCAGCCCGATGCGCACGCCCTTGCCGATCTTGTAGCGGTAGAAGAGGCGATAGCAGGCGCGCTTGAGAAAGGACGGGAGCAGGGCGATGAGCGCCAAATCTATCAGCCGCAGCTTGCTCATCCGGTGCGACGGTGCGCGCTCCGACGGCTCCGTGACGACGTAAGCCGGGCGCGCGGACGCTGCGAGTGACTGCAACTCGTCATGTCGCTCCTCTATCCCCATCCAGCTCACGCCTCCCAGCCGGTTCGGACCCGCCCGCCGCGGCCTCTCGCAGCGCCCTGGCCAGCTTGTCAGCCTGAACCGGGACGGTGTAGTGCTCCTCTGCATGGCGGCGTCCGGCCGCCCCCATCCGCTCTCTCAATTCTCTGTCCGCCAGCAGACGCTGGAGCGCCTCGACCCACTCGGCCTGCGTCCTGGCAGCGAAGTGCGTGCGCCCTTCCTCGCCTATCTCGGCGCAGGTTCCGACGGGTGAGACCACGTAGGGAATGCCGACGGCCATGTACTGGATGGCCTTGAAGCCGGATTTGCCGATTGCCCACTCGTCCGCGACTATCGGGTAGAGCCCGATGTCGAAGGACTGAAAATCCTCTATCTCCCGCTCCAGGCTCCAGTCCAGGCTCTCGACCTCGACCCCTGGCAACTCAATCTGTTGTCGCCCGGTGCCGACCACCTTGAGCCGGAAGCGGATTGAGCGCGCCAACTCCTGCAAGGCAGGGAAAACCGACTCCAGGTATTGAAAAGTCGAATGTGTGCCAATCCAGCCGAGCACCGGGGGCTCGCGCTCCGTCGCGCGGAGCGCGGGCCGGAAGAGCTCCGTATCCACCACGGTCGGGATGATGCGCGCCTCGGCCCCTTTGCCCTTGACGTACTCGGCGATGAAGCGATTCCCGCAGGTCACAACCCTGGCCCAGCGAATCAGGTCATCAGTCTTACTGAACCATTTCAAGGAACTCCCCAGTCGTCCATACGTTGGGCTAGTATATGAGACGTAAGTGGCATCGTCCAAGTCGAGAACCAGCGGGCGCTTGCCTACTCTGCTCGCCAGCCACTCGATGACGGGCGGCCCGAACATCATGGCCTCGCGCTGGACTAGGACGACGTCCGCCTGCCGCGCGTGGACGACATCCGTGAAGCGGCGCAGGGTAGAGGCTGCGACCCCGAGGGCCGTGCGCGGCAACTGCTCGCGCCGGTAGAGAGACGAGAAGAGGCGCGAGTCCAGAAACGGGCGCACGTCGAGAGTGATTCCGCGCTCGGCCAGCGGGACGACGAACTGTTGTAGGCGGTAGCGGGTCGCGGCGGCCTCGACCGGGTATGAAGCCAGGGCCAGAACTTTCATTCCGTAACAATCATCTGCGTGCGGCGGTCAAATGACGAGCAAATCGAGGGAGAGCGCGCGCGCCGGTCCTCAGCATCCCTTCGCGCCGCTTCAGTTTCAGTGCCTCGCTTTCATCTCCTCTGTGAATTGTTCGAAGGCGGCGCTGACCAGTGAGGCGTCAAAGTTAGCCTCCGGGCGGTCGCTGTAGAATTTTTTGAAGGCGTCGCTGACGAGCATCGGGGTCATGCTCTTCCAAGGGTCCGCCCTGCGGGCAATCGCGCGCAGGCGACTCGCGGCCTGGTGCGGAGTCAGGTTCGCCATGCCGGTCTGCCTCAGAGCGGCTCTCTGTTTGACCTTGGCAACCCTGGTCTCCACCTTGAGGTCGCGGCCGATCCTCCAAATCCACCAGATGGCGGGCAGGAGCATGCAGATCATGAAGATGATGGCTGCTGTCATCTCTCGACTCCGGCACGAGCGGCGCGCGCGTGCTCTGTTGAGGCGTCACACGGAAAGCAGAGTTTACTCCTCCTCGATTCGTCGGTAAACGTTACGATACCCGACTCCGCCGACTTCGGCCAAATCAAAAGAGGCGCGCGCGACGCGCCTTGAGCGGTCGCGCACCCTTAAATCCTCCGCCAGATGAAGCGCGGCGCGGGCGGCCTCGCGGTAGGATTCATCGTCGAAGGCGCTGAGCACCACGCCGACCTTCTCCCCCGCCAGCAATTCGTCCGTGTCTCCGATTCCGGCATTGCACACGACGGGTAGCCCCGCCGCCAGGTACTCGGGAATCTTGGTCGGCGAGGCGGCGATCTGTGAAAAGGTGGGTTTACGAAAGGAGAGCCCGAGGCGCGCTCTCTCCAGATAATGCGGCACCTCCGCGGGCCCGACCGCCCCGACCCCGTAATCCTCCGCGCTTAAACCGGCGCGCGCAAGCAACCGCTCAGCTTCCGTGCGGGAAGACGTCGTCAGAATACGCAGGTACGCGTCAGCGCGACATTTCCGCACTTCCAGGAAGAAGCGGGCCATCTCTTCAAGCAGATAGAGTCCGGTCACGGAGCCTGCGTAGATGACCTCGAAACGGTCTGCGTGGGGAGGTGGCCCGCCTTCCGGCTTCGTCTCTCCGAAGAGCGAGAAATCGACGCAGCAGGGAATCACTTCGATCTGTTCAGCCGCTTTGAGTCTCTGCTCGACGAGCCAGTCGCGGAATTTGCGGGTCAGCACGACCAGTTGATCGGCGCTGCGAATCCCTGCGCTCTCGACCCGCTTGACGGCGCGAAAGGGCTGCGAATTCTCGGCCCAGATTCCGGCGTCCGCATACTCTTCGGCCATCAGCCCGCGGATGTCGAAGACGAGGCGGCAGCGCGCCCCCAGCCTACGGGCCAGCATCGCCATCGCCACCGGCACGTGTGCCCTCGCGTGCAGGACATCAATTTGCTCGCGGCGCGCGAGCCTGGCCGCGAATCTCGCGCCGGCCGCAATGTCGTAGAGTGTGGCCGGCGCGGACGGGCGCTTGTGATAAGGGAGAGAGAACCAGCGTATCCCTTCGTCGCGTAGTCGCGCGCGCCACTCTTCGATCTCTTCAGGCGTCCAGCCTTTCGGTTGCTTCGGCTCGAAAGTGAGCAGGTAAACTTCGATCCCGCCTTTATTCAACTCGCGCAGGTAAGGAAGCACCTGCGTCTGCACCAGTGGCTCGCGCAGTCCGAAATAGCAGATGTAGAGAGTCTTCATCAATCAGCCTGCTGCCCGCCGTCGGCTCCGACAACAGCGCCGCGCCCGCGCTGACGCCTGGCGCGGATACGCCTGGAGAGTTTGTCGCCCGCGAGCAGCCTGCCCAGCACGCGCCACGCGTCAGCCTCCTTCAATATCGCCGGGTACTCCCTGAGAGCTGACATCAGCAGCCGTCGTGCCTCCGATGAGTGGCCCGAAAGGTAATGCGCGTAGGCGCAGTGCGTGCGGTTGATCGCCAGGATTCGTTTGCCGTTGATGCCGAGCTCCGCTGGGAGGCCCGTACTGATCACCTTCTCAGCCGCGAGCAGGAGGCTTCGCGTGAACTTCAGCGGGTCGCCGAACGTCCCCTTCGGGTGGATGCGCATCCAGACAGTCGGCTCGCCTGTGCGCCGGAAGGCAGCAGTCTGCGCGAGCCGCACCCACAGCAGCCAGTCCTCGCCGACGGAGATTTCGGGATCGAACGCGTCGCCTGTGCCGAGCGCGCTGCGGCGGACGATTACTTCCGTCGGGTGCAGGATCAAGCGCTTCAAACAGAGGTCGCGTAGGAAACTTTGGCCTTCGCCCTGTGGGCGCGCGACATAGTCGTTGATGACGCGCCCGTCGGCGGCAATCAATCCGTACTCTGCGTAAGCGGCGGCGGCCGTCGAATCGTCCTGCAACGCGGCCAAGCAGGATTGTGCGTGTCCCTCGCGCCACACGTCGTCGGAATCCAGAAAGGCCACGAACTCGCCACGCGCGTACCGTAAGCCGTGATTGCGGGCCGCGCTCCGCTCGGCGTTCTCCTGCCACACGTAATGAAAGCGCTCGCCCCAGTGCGCGGCTTTCCGCTCGATTAGGGCCGACGTGTCGTCCGTCGAGCCGTCGTCTATCACAATGACTTCGACTTCGACGCCGGTCTGGCCGAGCGCCGACTCGACCGCCTGCGGCAGGTAGTCAGAGCGATTGTAGGTCGGGATGATGACGCTAATGAGCGTGGACGACATCGGTCAAACTTTCAGGCCGCCAGCCGGCGATTTGCTCCGGAACTAAATAATAAATATTGCCGACGACCGGAAAGTCCGCCCGGCAAGCGGCGCAGGATAAGCCTTCTTTGCCATCTGTGAGTTCGCCCTTGCACCTCGGGCAACACAGCATGGAGCGCAGCCGACCGAGCGCCCGCCCGTCCGATGCGCGCCGTGCTCGGGCTGCGAGGCGCTTCTTGATGCTCTCGTTTCTAGACAAAGGAGGAGTGGGCACGCGTCCCAACTGCGTCGCCAATTCTTCCCGGCTGACGGGCCCGCGGGATTCCAGGCGCGAGGTCGTCCGCTCCCAGACGCTCTGCGGGAGACGCCGCACGCTGCACCTGGCTTCACCCACCCAGTCGTACATCGAGACCATGCCCAGCCGCTCTATATTGTCTATGAAGAACTGCTCGAACTCGCGGTCGTTCTTGAAGAGGTTGTCGTACCAGGCGTGCATCTCCGAGTCGTGCAGCGGGCGTGGCTTCTCCTCGAACAGCATCTCGCCTCCCTGCGTTGTCACGTACCAGCGGTGATACTCCCAGCCATGCAGCATCTCCCAGATGCGGCCTGGGCACTCGACGTACCCGGCCCCCGCCACGCGGCTTAGCTCTCTGAACAACGCCTCGGGGTCTTCCACGTGCTCGGCCAGGTGAGAGCAGATGACGTAATCGACACTCTTGTCTTTAAACGGCAGGTAGAGCGCGTCGCAGACGATGAGCGGGCGGTGATCGAGCGCCAGCGGCTGGCCCCGCTCGGAATCGTCCACCAGGAACTTGTCCGCCAGGATGTTGGCCCGCATGTTGGGCCAGTTGCCGCAGCCAACGTCCAGCACCACTGCGTCCGGCGGAATGTTGTGCCGGCGCGGGAAGTCCCACCAGCGCCGAAGATTTCTAAGGCTGCGCGTTATGGCCATGATTGATCGTTTAAGCTCCGGGTCGCTTGGGTGTCAGGCATGAGGCTTCAAGCCCTTGAGCTGCGGCCTGGAGGCGCGCATCGGCAGCAGGTATCGCAGCCCGTGCGGGGAGTGGGCCAAACAGCGCAGGACATAGCGGAGGGATTTCAGTATGTTCCGCTCCTGAAAATGAGACTTGGCGAGAACGGAAAAGTGCCAGCTCAAGACCTGGCGCTGTTGGCTCCTGGACGGGGTCGGGTTCTTCCGACTCTTCAACGCCTCCTGGATGCGTGGCAGGATGCGCAGGACCGCCGACTCGTATTTGCCGAGCGGATATCCATTGGCGCGGTAGTTGGCCGTGACCAGCGGTTCCGTCACGGCCTCTCCCCTGGCCTGCGCGGCTATCCGCAGCCAGAGGTCCCAATCTTCGCCGACGAGCAGAGCCTCGTCAAAGAGCCCCGTCTTTTCCAGCAGGGACCGGCGCACAATCATCGTCGGAGTGGCAATCTGGTTGCCCCACAGCAAATCGTCCATGAAGTCCTCGACGGGGGGCGCAGGGTAAATGGCCGCGACCTTCCCCTCTTTGTCCACAGCTACAACGCCGCAATACGCGAAGTCAAGCGGCGTTTGTGCGCCCTCCTCCAGCACACGCAACTGCGCGCAGAGCTTTCCAGGCATCCAGTAATCGTCTGCGTCCAGGAACGCCACCCATTCCCCCCTGCTCTCGCGTATACCGCGATTGCGCGCCGCAGCCGGGCCGGAGTTTTGCTCCAGCCTGAGATGGCGAAGCTCTCCCTTTTGTGAAAGAGAGTCGAGGACCGACTGCGTCTCGTCCGTCGAGCAATCATCGACGACGATGATCTCTAAATCTGGCACACCCTGCGCCCAGACGCTCTCTACCGCGCGCGGCAGGACGTGTGCCTGGTTGTAGGTGGGGATGACGACGCTGATCATAGGGTGTGCGAACTACCTTCAGTTGCTGCGCGGAGCGAGACCGCTCTTGAGCGTCCTGCGAAAACAGCCCCAGAACGGACGGCTGACGATTCCCTCCGGGTGAACCATCAGCGAGCGCAGCAGATACTTCGCGGAAGCCCTGGAATCGCCCGTCTGGCTCGCCATGTAAGAGCGTCTTAAAAGAAGCGTGCCGAGCGTCCAGCGCCGCTGCGAGCCTTTCAACTCCTTCTGGTACATCTCCGTGATCTGGTCGAACTCGCGGTCGAACAGCTCGCCCTCGGCGACCGTCTTGCTCGTCTCGTGATAGCGGTAGGCCGCGACTGGCACAGGCAGGTGCTCGCACTTGTGCCCGCGAACAAGCAGGCGCGCGTACAACTCGTTGTCAAAGCAGTAGCGCCAGCGCTCCTGCAACCCTTCGCCCAGGATGTCTCGCTTCCAGAACATGCCCGGCTGCGCCGCCGCGTAGGCCCAGGAGAGCGCGTGCGCCGCCGTCTTCGGCACGCGCGTCGGAGCCAGCTCAGTCTGCCGCTCCGGGCCGAAGAGCAGCGTCTCGCCGCAGAGCCATTCGCAGGAAGGATTCCGGCGGAAGTGCTCGACGACGGCGCGGAACGCCCCCGGCAGGTAGAGGTCGTCGCTGTTGATGAAAGCGAAGACGTCGCCGGTCGCCCTCTTCAATCCCTTGTTGATGGCGTGCGCCTGACCCGCGTCCTTCTCGCTGACCCAGTAGGCCAGGTGCTTTTCGTACTTCCTGATAACCTCTATGCTCTCGTCCGTGCTTCCGCCGTCAATAATGATGTACTCGACGTCCGGGTAGTCCTGCGTGAGCACGGACTGGATGGTCTGCTCCAGGAACTTTCCCTGATTGAAGGAGGGGGTGACGATGCTGAGTTTCATAAAGCAGTGGTCAGTAGTCGGTGGTCGGTGGTCAGTGAAAACAAAAGCGCGGCGCGGTTGATGGTCTTTCTTTTAACTGACCACTGACCACTGACCACCGACTACTGCCTTTCGTACCAGTCAATGGTTCGCCGCAGGCCGTCTTCGAGGGAAGTGCGGGCGGTGAAGCCGAATTTCTCCTGGGCGCGTGAGACGTCCAGGCGGCGACGCGGCTGCCCGTCCGGCCTGCTCGGCTGCCAACGGATTTCGCCCTCGAAGCGGGTCAGCTTCACGATCAGCTCGACCAAGTCGCGAATCATCACCTCGCGCCCGTTGCCCAGATTGACCGGCGCGCTCTCGTCATAGCCGGCGGCCGCGCGCAGAATCCCTTCGGCGCAGTCCTCCACGTAGAGGAACTCGCGCGAAACGCCGCCCGAGCCCCAGGCTTCTATGTAGGGAGCGCCCGCACGCCTGGCTTCGATGCACTTGCGAATCAGGGCCGGGATGACGTGCGAGGTCTCCAGGTCGAAATTATCGTTCGGCCCGAAGAGATTTGCGGGAAGCAGGAAGATGGAGTTGAAGCCGTACTGCTCGCGATAGCTCTGCGACTGCACGAGCATCATCTTCTTGGCCAGGCCGTAGGGCGCGTTGGTCTCTTCCGGGTAGCCGTTCCAGATGTCGTCTTCCTTGAAGGGCACGGGCGTGAACTTCGGGTACGCGCAGACTGTGCCAAGCGCGACGAACTTTTTGACGCCGTGCAGGCGCGACTGCTCGATGAGCTGCGCGCCCATCATCAGGTTGTCGTAGAAGAAGCGCCCAGGGTTTTTCTGGTTGTGGCCGATGCCGCCGACGACCGCGGCCAGGTGTATGACCATCTCAGGCTGCGTCTCTTCGAGCAGCCGGATGACATCCGCGTTCTCGACCAGGTTGTAGTCGCGGCTGCGCGGCACGAAGACTTCCGTGCCCTCGCAGCTCTGCAATCGCTGCACTAGAAAGCCGCCGAGAAAGCCTGCGCCGCCCGTGACTACGACCTTCTTGTAAGGGAAGTTATTGTTAGCTGTGTCCATGAATTTGTCCGGCCTAAGCGGAACCGTCATGGTATCAAAATAAAGGGATTCTGCGAAACGGCCCCGCGCTCCCCGCTTGCTCAAAAGCCGCCCATTAGTTATCGTATCGAGTTTGCAAGTTCAACCGAAGGTCCTCTATCTTACTGCCGAATAATCGCTGGACAAGGTACTATTTCCAAAATGAGTAAACGCGCATTAATCACTGGCATCACGGGGCAGGACGGCTCCTTTCTGACCGAGCTGCTCCTCGAAAAAGGCTACGAAGTCTACGGCATTATCCGCCGCTCGTCCTCCTTTAACACTGACCGGATAGACCATCTCTACCAGGACCCGCACGAGAAGGGGACGCGCCTGCGCCTCGCCTACGGCGACCTCAACGACTCCTCGTCGCTCAACACCATTCTCAGGCAGATCGAGCCCGACGAGATTTACAACCTGGGCGCGCAGAGCCACGTCCGCGTCAGCTTCGACGTCCCCGAATACACGGCCGAAGTTACGGGCGTCGGGACCGTGCGAATTCTGGAAGCGATTCGCGAGGCGGGCATCCGGCCCAGATTTTACCAGGCTTCATCCTCCGAGCTTTTCGGGAAGGTGCTGGAGACGCCGCAGACCGAGAACACTCCCTTCTACCCACGCTCGCCCTACGGCTGTGCCAAGGCTTACGCCTACTACATCACGGTCAACTACCGCGAGTCCTACGACATGTTCGCCTGCAACGGCATACTTTTTAACCACGAAAGTGAAAGGCGCGGGGAGACCTTCGTCTCGCGCAAGATCACGCGCGCGGCCACGCGCATCAAGCTAGGGCTTCAGGAAAAGCTCTACCTCGGGAACCTGGACGCGCGGCGCGACTGGGGCTATGCCAAAGACTACGTCTACGCGATGTGGCTGATGTTGCAGGCGAACGAGCCGGACGATTACGTGATTGCGACGGGCGAGACGCACTCGGTCAGAGAGTTTCTGGACGAAGCCTTCGGGATGCTGGACCTCGACTGGAAGGAGTACGTCGAGAAGGACCCGCGCTACTACCGCCCGGCCGAAGTTGACTTGCTGCTCGGTGACGCGACGAAGGCGCGCGAGCAGTTGGGCTGGAAGCCCGAAGTTGACTTCAAGCAACTCGTCCGCCTGATGGTCGAGCACGACCTGGAGCTGGCGCGCCAGGAGCAGGCGGCGCACTCCGCCGGCGGCGCGTCCACACCGAACAAGCTGCGCTGGGGCGCTGCCTGAAATCCTCTGGCGTCTCCCGGCCGTTCAGATTAAAGCGCTTGCTCACACAGTTGACCGATTCGTACTTTGAAGGGAACCGAGTATGCTGAAGAGGCTTCTTTTCAGGCAGGGCACGAAGCACCCGGCCCTGCAACGCCTCTGGAGTCAGCTACACACACTGACCATCTTCGGAATGAACTACGGCGGGGGCGGCCTCATCGAGACCAGCGGCGAGACGTGGGTTCTTTCAGAGGTCATCAGGCCCGCCCTTGAAAACGCGAACGCGCCAGTAGTCTTCGACGTCGGCGCGAACGTCGGCGATTACGCGCTGCTCGTCAGGCGTTTCGCCCCCGCCGCGCAGATTTACGCCTTCGAGCCCTCCGGGCGCACCTTCGAGCAGTTGGTCAAGAACGTCGCGGAGGCGGGCGCGGGCGATTCCATCAAGCCCGTCAACGTCGGCTTTTCCGACGAGGAAAAGGCGATAGAGCTCTACTCCTACACGGCCGACGGGCATGAGGCTTCGCTGCTCTCCTCCATAGACCTGCGCCTCCCGACGCAGGTCGTTGACGTGAAGGTCGAGTCCGCCGAACAAATCCGGGTGCAGACCATTGACGGCTTCTGCGCGGCGGAGGGAATCGAGCGCATAGACTTTTTAAAGCTCGATATAGAGGGTCACGAGATGGCGGCCCTGCGCGGCGCGAGCCGGATGCTGGCCGAAGGCTCGATTTCGATCATCCAGTTCGAGTTTGGCCCCGCCAACATCTATTCGCGCACCTACTTTTACGACTTCTGGTCGCTGCTCGCGGAGAGATACGACATCTGCCGGATCATTCCCAAAGGGATCGTCCCCTTAAGTTTTTACGGCGAGCACCAGGAGATATTCCTGACCACTAACTACCTGGCCACACGGAAGAGAAGTTGATGACGCACGGCCCTAAAGCCGCGTTGCGGCGGAAGCTCCCCGTCAATCTACGGCCCGAAGACCTCTGGCTCTTCGAATACGCGCCCGAGTACGAGACTCCGCCCGCCGGGCCAATCGAAATCGAGAACGTCCGGGCGAGCGCCGACGGCCTGCTCTTCAAAGGCGGACGAATCCTGCCGGAATCTTTCGTCGTCCCGGCCAACCTGGAGCAGTGGAAGAAGAGGAGCGTCGTCAAATTCCTGGCCAGCAACTACCTCTTGAGAAAGCGCAGGCGCTTAGCATCACCCGCCGCGTGGGTCATTGACGATTGGAGCGGCGGCTATTATCACTGGTTCGCAGACACGCTGCCCAGGCTCTATACGATCAGGGACCGCATCCCGGAGCTGGTCCTGCTCTTCCCACATCGCTACGAAAAGCTAGGGTTCGCGCGCCGGTCGCTGGAGGCTTTCGGCGTCAAGAAACTGGAGTTCATCAAACAGGGTGAGGTCGTGCTCTGCCAAAAGCTAGTTGTGCCAGCGCACACGGCGCACACCGGGAATCACGACGACGAAGTGCTGAGGGGAGTCAGGGACATACTCGTCCGGGCTTTCGGGAAACAAGAGGCGGGCGCGCCCGAGCGCGTCTACATCAGCCGGGGCAAGGCTCCCATCCGCAGGGTTAAGAACGAAGAGGAAGTCCTGCGGGTCTTACGCGAGTTCGATTTTGAGGTCTTTCATTTCGAGGATTACACCTTCGAGGAGCAGGTGAAGATAGCCGCCAACGCCCGCCACCTGGTCTCCAGTCACGGCGCGGGGCTGACCAACATGCTCTTCATGTCGCCCGGCCGCAGCGTCATGGAACTGCGTAACCGCACGGACGCGATTGACAACTGCTACTTCACGATGGCGTCTGCCTTAAACCTGAACTACTACTACCAGGCCTGCGAGCCGGAGAATTCGGAAGAAGACCCGCACAGCGCGAACCTGCTGGTGGACGCGGAAGCGCTCAAGGAGAACTTAAGCCTGATGCTTGGTTCCTGAACGTGGTGCTTGTGGTTCGTGAATGGTGTTGATGAGAGGTCCGCTTCAGCCGTAAAAGCCGCGGATGGATTCGACGACGTAACCTTGCTGCTCGGCGGTCAGTTCCGGATAAATGGGCAGGGCGATGGTCTCGCGCGCCGCGCGCTCGGCTTCTGGAAAATCCCCCTCACGGTGATCCAGATAAGCGAAACATTCCTGGAGGTGTAAAGGTACCGGGTAATAAATATCTGTGCCAACGCCCTCCTCTTTCAAATGTTCTCTGAGCTGGTCGCGCCGCCCGTCGCGCACGCGTATGACGTACTGGTTGAAGATGTGGCGGACATTGTCACGGACGGCTGGCAGCCCTATCACTTCGGTCAGGCCCGCGTCTATGAAGAGCTGGTCGTAGCGCTCTGCGTTCGCGCGCCGAGCGTCAGACCATTTGTCCAGGTACGGCAGCTTGACGCGCAGGATCGCAGCCTGTAGGGAGTCCAGCCTGCTGTTGATGCCGATCAGGCTGTGGTAGTACTTCGTCGTGCTCCCGTGAACGCGCAGCATACGCAGGCGCTCGGCAAGCGCATCGTCGTTTGCCGTCAGCATCCCGCCGTCGCCCGAAGCGCCCAAATTCTTCGACGGGTAGAAACTGAAACAGCCGATTGCGCCGATTGTGCCGGCCTGACGCCCCGCTCCGTCGGTCGCGCCGATGGCCTGCGCCGCGTCTTCTATGACAGGGAGCTTGAGGCTTTCGGCTATCCCCATCATGGCGTTCATCTCGGCGCACTGGCCGTAGAGATGCACGGGCATGATGGCTCGCGTGCGCTCCGTCACTGCGGCCTCGATTTTCGAGACATCTAGGTTGTAAGTGTCCGGCTCTATATCGACGAAGACGGGACGCGCACCCAAACGCGCGACTGCGGCAGCCGTGGCGAAGAAGCTGTAGGGAGTGGTGATGATTTCATCATCGGCCTTGACGTCGAGGGCCATCAGGGCCAGGAGCAGCGCGTCCGACCCGGAGGCGCAGGCGATGGCGTGCCGCGCGTGCGTGTAAGAGATGACCTCGTCTTCAAGCGCGCGGACGTCCGGCCCCATGATGAACTGCTGCGAATCCATCACGCGCCGGAGGGCCGAGTTCAGCTCCTCTTTGATCGAGTCGTACTGCGCCTGCAAATCAAGCAGCGGCACTTTCATTTTGGTTCGAGAATCGGTCGTCTGTGCGGCCAAGGTCTTTCGCTCGCTTTCCTTACACTTGGTGATGAAACTAAAGCTCTACGGGTCGGCCCTGCTGGCTGATGGAGGTCTGCGCCGCTTCGAGCAGGCGCACCACGCGAAGACCTGAGTGACCGTCCGTCAGGGGCTGCCTCTGTTCCCGCATGG
Organism: Pyrinomonadaceae bacterium; assembly: GCA_035275605.1. Lineage (GTDB taxonomy): Bacteria > Acidobacteriota > Blastocatellia > Pyrinomonadales > Pyrinomonadaceae > QHXM01. Next base: position 9,236 of record DATEMM010000461.1, on the reverse strand, counting down.
CGTCCAGAAACTCCTGGCAGACGTAGTGCAAGGCTTCCGTCGAGTCCAGCTTAGGAACCCACACATCACCCGTGCGATAGCTGACCAGCGTCCGGTAAGCAGCCTCTTTGTCGGCCGCCTCTTCGCTCAGCGTGACCATCACGCCCTTGTCGTAAACGCGGACCTTCTCGGTCGGCTCGATGTCGTCGTAGACGACCATCTTGCGGCTCCCGGCGAGTAATGTCCGGCGGATTTTGACGGGCGAGAGCCAGTTGAAATGAAAGTGCGCGATGAACTCTTCCGGGAAGCGCAGCATGACGTAGGCGATGTTCTCGATGCCGCGCTCGACGTGGCAACTGCCGGTGGCCGTGACGGTCAGAGGGCGGCGGTCGATGATGTAGTCCATGATCGCCAAATCGTGCGGCGCGAGGTCCCAGACGACGTTGATGTCCCGCTGGAAGAGCCCGAGGTTAATCCGCACGGAATCGAAGTAGAGCAGCTCGCCCAACTCGCCGCTTTTGACTATCTCTTTAATCTTCCTGATGGCCCCCGTGTAGATGAAGGTGTGATCAACCATCAGCGTCAGGCGGTTGCGCTCGGCCAGCTCGATCAACTCTTCGGCCTCGGCCACGGTCGCCGTGAAGGGCTTTTCGATGAGCACGTGCTTGCCAGCTTGCAGCGCCGCCCTGGCGAAGTTGAAGTGCGTGCTGACGGGCGTGGCGATGACGACGGCGTCCAGTTGCGGGTCGTTGAAGAGCTGGCCGCAATCAATCGTCGTCTGGGCGGAAGGGTAGCGGCGGCCGAGCGACTCCAGGCGCTTCGTGTCCAGGTCGCACATCCAGCGCAGGGTGGCCGCCTCGTTCTCCGCGAAGTTGCGGAGCAGGTTCGGCCCCCAGTAGCCGCAGCCGATGACGCCGATCGTCGCTGGATTCATTTGGACCCTTCCGCCTCCAGGATGGTCTTTGCGACGTGCATTATCTGACTTTCCGTCAATTCCGGGAACATCGGGAGCGAGAGCACGCGGGTGGCCTGGCTTTCGGCCTCCGGGAAATCTCCCACCTTGTAGTCGAGAGACGCGTAGGCCGGTTGCAGGTGAATCGGGATGGGATAGTGTATGCCTGTCTGCACGCCCGCCTCGCTCAAAGTTTTCTGAAGCCGATCGCGCTCCTCGGTCTGCACCACGTAGAGGTGATAGACAGGCTCGACATCCGGCGGCACCTTCGGGAGGACGAGGCCGCTCTCACGCAGGAGTTCGTTGTAGCTCGCGGCATGTTGGCGGCGCAGATTGTTCCATTCGTCCAGGTGCGGCAGCTTCGCATTGAGGACCGCCCCTTGAATTCCTTCAAGGCGGAAGTTGTAGGCGATGATTTCGTGATGATACTTGCGCGCGGACCCGTGGTCGCGCAGCAGGCGCAGGCGGCGCGCGACCTCTTCGTCGTTGGTCACGACGGCCCCACCCTCGCCGTAAGCGCCCAGGTTCTTGCCTGGATAAAAACTGAAACACCCTGCCCGCCCGAGCGCCCCGACGCGCTTTCCCTTGTAGCGCGCGCCGTGCGCCTGCGCCGCGTCTTCGATGACGATGAGACCGCGCCGCCGGGCAAGCTCGAAAATAGGGTCTAGGTCGGCAGGCTGGCCGTAGAGATGTACTGGGAGGATGGCGCGCGTGCGCCCTGTGATGGCCGCTTCGATTTTCGAGACGTCGATGTTGTAGGAGACCGGGTCGGCGTCTACGAAGACGGGCGTCGCGCCTGCGGTCGAGACGGCTTCGGCACTGGCGAAGAAGGTGTTGGCTGGCACAATCACCTCGTCGCCCGGCCCGAGGCCGCACGCCGTCACCGCCAACTGAATCGCCGCCGTCCCGTTATTGACCCCGACGCAGAAACGCGCGCCGACGTACTCGGCGAAAGCGGCCTCGAACGCCTCGACCTCGCGCCCCAGGACGAAACTTGCGCTCTCGATCACGCGCGCGATGCCCGCATCCACCTCCGCCTTGATGGACCTGTACTGCGCCTGTAAATCAACGAAAGGGACGTTCATAGTAAGGGATGAGGGCGGAGGGATGAGGGATGAAGTAAAAGCGCGATTGAGTGATTAATTCACTTGACGCCTTCTCTCATCCCCTTTCATCCCTCCGCCCTCATCCTTCATCCTTTCTAATAACCCTCGCCGGGTTGCCCGCGACTGTTGCGCCGGGGGGGACGTCGCGGGTGACGACCGCGCCGGCGCCGACGATTGAGCGTTCGCCGATCTCGATGCCGCCAAGGATGGTCGCGTTCGTGCCGATGCTGGCCCCGCGCCGCACAACGGTGCGCTCAACCACCCAGTCGGCCTCCGTCTGGAGCTGGCCGGCGTCAGTGGTCGCGCGCGGATATTTGTCGTTGATAAAGTTGACGCCGTGGCCGACGAAGACCTCGTCCTCGATTTCGACCCCTTCGCAGATGAAGGTGTGGCTGGAGATTTTACAGTTGCGCCCGACGCGCGCGCCCTTCTGAATCTCGACGAACGAGCCGATCTTGGTTGAATCCCCTATCTCGCAGCCGTAGAGGTTGACGAAGTTGTAGATGGCGACATCGCGCCCGAGCCGCACGTCGGGCGCGATGAGACAGAACTCACCCTTCACAGACCCGCCCCGCGCGCGCCTTCGCCTGCCGCCGCATCCGGCGCGCCGCCGCCCTCGTCGTCCGTGTAATAGCTCGAATAGTAGCCCGCGTAGTAGTAGTAATTCGTGGCTTCGAGCCTGACGTTGTTGAGCACAATGCCGAAGATGTTTGCGCCGACGTCGAGCAGTTGCTGCTTGGCGCGCCGCACGATGGCGCGCGAGCTGCGCCCGCCGTGAACGACCAGCACCACGCCGTCAACCATCGTCGAGAGAATCGAGGCGTCCGTGAACGAGATGGCCGGCGGCGAGTCGATGACGATGTGCGTGAAGCGGTCGCCGACCAGGTTCAGGAGCTTTCGCATCTCGTCTGAGCCCAAAAGCTCCGCCGGGTTCGGCGGCACCGGCCCGGAGGTCAGGAGCCTCAGGTTCGGCAGCTTCTCGTAGGGCTGCAACAAGGCGTCCAGGTCCGAATCGCCCGACAGGAAGTTGGTCAGCCCGGCGGCGTTGGACACGTTAAAGTGCGTGTGCATGCGCGGGCGGCGCAGATCGCAGTCGATGACCAGGACGTCCGCGCCGGTCTGTGCCAGCATGACGGCGGTGTTGACGGCCGTCGTCGTCTTACCCTCGGAAGGCTGGCTCGACGTCACCAGAATCGTCTTCGGCGGCTGGCCCGCGGAAGAGAGCAGGAGCGACGTGCGCAGGTGCCTGTAGGCTTCGGCGATGGGCGAGCGGACGTCGTCTATCAGGGCCAGGGCGGTGGATTCGTCCGCCTCGGCCGCCTGTGGGCCTTTGCCTTTGAGCCGCGGGCGCTCCGCACGGTTGGTCGGAATCAGCGCCAGCGCCGGGAGGTGTATGTAGCGGTCCACGTCCTCGATAGACTTCAGCGTGTCGTCCAGGTAGTCGAGCAGGAAGGCGAGGCCGATGCCGACGCCGAGCGAGAGCAGGAACGCGATGACGATGTTACGCATCCGGGCCGGGCCAATCGGCACGCCCGACCGGCTGTACTGCGTGACGCTGACGTTGTTGCTCTTCATGGACTCCGGCAAGGTGTTCTCCAACTCCTGCTGGCGCTGCATCAGCGTATTGAGGTACTGCGTATTGGTCGCGATCCGCTGGTTGATGACGCTTAGCTCCAACTGCGCGCGGTTCTTACCCGATACGTCTGCGCGCTGCGAATCGTAGGATTGCCGCAGCCGGTTCTCCGTGGCGACCGCCGCCTCGTAGCGGGCGCGCATGGCCGCCACCACTTCGCGCGGGGCCTTGGTCAAAGACTCTTCGAGCATCTTGATCTGCGCGTCAACCTTTTTCACGTCCGGCCATTCCTGCGTGTAGACTTCGAGCAGCTCTTCACGCTTCTGCTTCAACGTGTCCAGCTTCTCGCGCAGCGTCTGGATGCGCTTGTTGTCGGAAACCTCCGGGATTTCGTTCGGGTCCGTAGATTTCGCCGCGGTCTCATAGAGGGATTGGAGGTTCTTCCTGTTGCTTTCAGCTTCAAGCAGCGACGAGCTTAGTTTCGCCAGGCGTTCGGCCGGGAGGTTCGAGCCGGGAGCGGCGGGCGCTCCAGGCGTCGCCGCGCTAAAGGGGAGTTCGTGCTTGGTGACGTAAGCGAACCTCTCCTGCTCGTCAACGTTGATTTTGTTTTGCAGCTCCGCGATCTTTTCTCCGACGGTCTTGAGCGCCCGCTCGTTGCCGGTGGTCTGGCGCTCGGCGTTGTTGTAGACGAAGGCGTCGGCGTAGGTGTTGACGATTCTCTGTGCCAGTTCCGGGTTGGTGTGTTTATAGCTCAGGTAGATGAGGTTGGTTCCGACGACCGGGTCAACCGAGAGGTTGGCCGCCATCGTGTCCTCGTAAGGCTGTAGCTTGGCCAGCTCCTGCTGCGAGAGCTGCCCGCTCGCCACCTCTTCGGCCCCGACGACTTCGACCTTGGTGGCAGGGGCGGGCGCAGTCTGCGCCTGGTCCTCGCCGTAAATCAGGCGGCGCAGCGAAGACCCGATGCTGGTCTGCCCGGAAGAGCCGAAAAACGTGGGGTCGCGATGGAGTCCGAGCGTCAGAATCACCTGGCGGGCCAGCGCAGGGTTCTCCAGGAGCTTGAGCTGCGTGTTCCAGTAGGCAGGGTCTTTGTCGCCGCCGGTGTTGATGACGACGCCCTGTCCGGCTTGCAGAATGTTCTGCTTCTTCGGCTCGATCAGAATCTGCGTCGTCGCCTGATAAACCGAAGGCTGGCGATACATCTGGATCGTCACCAGCGAGGTGATGACCAGCACGAGCGTCAGGATGAGCCACTTACGCTTGAGGACGACGAACAGGTAGTCGCGCAAGTGCGTCGGGTCCGACGGCGAAATGCCGTAGGGCTTCGGCTGCGCGATGTCGCTCAAGGGTCGGTCGAGGCCGCGCTCCACGGCGGAGAGGGAAAGCAAGCGATTATCTTCAGAAACCATAACTTTCTACACCTGAATGAAGGATGATGGATAACGGTGGGAGACTTACCGTCCATCTCCTGACTATCAACACAGAGACGCTAAAGCATAACATCAGAAGCGGGTTATCTGCCAAGCCCGAAAGGCCGCAAACCGTGAGGCCCGGCCGGGGCCGTCACCTCCGGGCCGCGGCGAAACGTTTGAGCGCGAGCCGCCAGTCGGGGAGCGGCTCAAGACCTATTGCCGCAGACAGCAGGCAGCGCAGGCGCGAGTTGCGCGGGCGCGGGGCTGGCCTTTCGAGCGAATCCATCGAGACGCTTTCCATCTCTACCGCGTCGAGGCCGGCCGCCGCGAGCGCCTCACGCGTAAACTCTTCGTAGCTCGTGCCGTCGCCCGCGTTGGTCACGTGGTAGACGCCCGGCAGATCGAGTTCGGCCAGTTGCCGCAGGCGGCGGGCCAGGTCCGCGGCGTAAGTCGGCGTGCCCCACGCGTCGCCGATGGCTTTCAGGCGTTCGCCGGTTTGGCCCAGCTCCATTATCCGGCTTAAAAAGTTTCGCCCGCCGACCCCGAAAATCCAACCCGTGCGCACGACGACGGTGCGCGCAGAGGCGCTTTGCGCCCTACGCTCGCCCTCCAGCTTCGACAATCCGTAGACGCTCGTCGGGAAGGGGTCGTCGCGCTGCGTGTAAAATCCGTCCTTCGCGCCGTCGAAAACGTAGTCGGTCGAAATCGTCACGAGCGTCGCCCCGACGTGGCGGGCGCTGATAGCCAGATTCTCAGGCCCGCGCGCGTGGATTCGGAAGGAGCGTTCGCTGTCACTCTGGCACGCGTCAACATCCGTCCACGCGGCGCAGTTGATGACGGCCTGCGGGCGCTCCTTCTCGAAGACTGCGCGCACGGCCGCCGCGTCCGCGATGTCCAGCCCGGCGCGGTCGTGTGCCAAGACCTCGTCCTCGCGCGCCGCGCAGTGCTCGACGACGGCGCGCCCGACCATTCCCCCGGCTCCTGTCACCAGAATTCGCATATATATATAAGTCTGGAGTCTGGAGTCTTAGAATCTGAAGTCAACTGGTCAAAAGCTGCTCTTTCTTTTGACTTCAGACTCCAGACTTTGAGACTCCGGACTTACTTTAGAACTTCGGCCCCGTATTGGCGCGCGTAGAACTCGCGGTAAGCGCCGCTGCGCGCTCGCTCGATCCACGGGGCGTTCTGCGCGTACCAATCGATTGTCTTCCTCAGCCCGCTCTCCCAGGTCTCGCGCGGGCTCCAGCCCAGTTCCGTCTCCGTCTTCGTCGGATCAATCGCGTAACGGCGGTCATGGCCCAGCCGGTCTTTGACGTGACGAATCAAGGAGAGCGGCTTGCCGAGCAGGTTCAGGACGGACTCGGCGACCTCTATGTTGCGCCTCTCGTTGCGCGCGCCGATGTTGTAGGTTTCGCCAGCGCGCCCCTTCTCCCACGCGAGCTTGATGGCGCGGCAGTGGTCTTCGACGTAAATCCAGTCGCGCACGTTGCGCCCGTCGCCGTAAAGCGGGATCGGCTCGTCCCGCAAGGCGTTGGATAAGAGAAGCGGGAGAAACTTTTCGGGGAACTGCCGCGGGCCGTAGTTGTTGCCGCACCGCGTAATCACCGTGTCCAGGCCGAAAGTATGATGGGCCGCGCGCACTAGGTGCTCGGCCGCGGCCTTCGACGCGGCGTAAGGGCTGTTGGGCGCAAACGGCGAGTCTTCCTTAAAGAAAGCTTCCTCGTCTTCCGGGAGGCTGCCCATCACCTCGTCCGTGCTGATGTGGACGAAGCGGCCGACACCGCGCGCTCGCGCCGCGTCGAGCAGGACTTGCGTGCCAAGGACGTTCGTGTGAATGAACTCGTCGGCAGAGGCTATGCTGCGGTCAACGTGTGATTCGGCGGCGAAGTTGATGACGGCGTCCGTGCCTTCCGCGAGCGCGCCCATGACCGCCTCGCGATCGCAAATATTTTTGTGGACGAAGGTGTGTCGCCCGGCGTCCAGGCCCGCCAGGTTATCCAGGTTGCCTGCGTAGGTCAGTGCGTCGAAGTTGACGACCTCGCACGAGGGCAGTTCGTCTAGCACCAGGCGGACGAAGGCCGAACCGATGAAGCCCGCGCCGCCGGTGATAAATAATTTAGGCATGGATATTCTTAAGTAGAAGAACAGGAGCTTGTGGATGAGTAGCCGAGTATAGGTTGGCCTCTTAATGGGTGTCAAGAAAGGCACCCTTGCCAGTGACGTTCAAGGATTTTGGAGTTGTGCGGGGCATCCTGTATAACTACCGGAGAGCAAATGCAACGACAGTTCGCGACCACCTGATAAACAGAAGCGGCGACGGATTCCAGCACCGTGGGAGAGAAATTCGCTGATAACATTCCAACTATGCGTGTCCTATATGACGGGATGATCTATCTCATACAGAATGCGGGGGGCGTCAATCGGTATTTCGCAAACCTTATCTCCAGGCTTCCCGCCGACGTTACCCCTTACCTGACGACATGCCAGTCGCGCCAGATCAATTACCCGGCCCATCCTAACTTGAAGGTCTACAGGTACAAAAGATTTCGCCCGGCGGGCGTCTCCTACCGGCTCGAAAAATATTTCTTCGATTACGTCGCCGCCTCGCGCCGCTTCGACCTAGCGCACCCGACCTACTACACGCTGCTCTCGCGGAGCGAGGTCGGCCAGTATCGCTGTCCAGTCGTCCTCACCGTCTGGGACATGATTCACGAGCTTTTCCCGGAGCAGGACCCGACCGGGTGGAACGCGGGCGTGAAGCGAAAGGCCATAGAGGCGGCGCAGGCCATCATCTGCATCTCCGAAAACACGAAGAAGGATTTGCTTGAGCGCTATTCGCTGCCCGAAAGTAAGGTCAAGGTCACGTACCTCGCCTCGGAGATAGACGAGAGCCTCGCGCACGGCCCAGAGCCCGTCCCGTCCGCGCCCTACTTTCTGTATATAGGACTGCGCTACAGCTACAAGAACTTTGACGGGCTGCTCAAGGCGTTCAGTAAAGCGCATTCAAGCCGTCCGGGGACGGAGCTCTGCGTGGTGGGCGCCCCCTTTGACGATGCGGAGCGAAAACTCATGGCCGAGTTGAAAATCAACGACGCCGTGCGGCACTACGGACACGTCAGCGACGCACACCTGGCCAAGCTCTACCGTTGCAGCGTAGCCTTCGTCTACCCGTCATTCTACGAGGGATTCGGCATCCCGCCGCTGGAAGCCATGTCGTGCGGGGCCGCCGTCATCGCGTCGAATCGTTCGAGTTTGCCGGAAGTCGTCGGTGACGCGGGCGTGCTCTTCGACCCGGCCGCGCTAGACGATTTGGCTGACATCATGCTGCGGCTCCTGGACGACGAAGGGGAGCGCGCGCGCCTGATAGCGAAAGGGCGTGAGCGGGCGAAGGTCTTTAGCTGGGACAAGACCGTGGCAGAGACGCTTGCTGTTTACCGCTCGGTGAGCGAGCTTGATAATTTCTCCGTAGCGCGGGCCGGATGAGAGTAGAGCGCGCGCGGCCTTAGGCAGGACAAATTCCTGCGGGCAACCCCATCGGATTAAAACGTCGAGGCTGAAATGAGCTCTCCCAAAATCACGGTCGTCACCCCGTCCTACAACCAGGGCCAGTTTCTTGAGGAGACCATCCTGTCCGTCATCGGCCAGCACTACCCCAATCTGGAATACATCATTATGGACGGGGGGAGCACGGACCAGAGCGTCGAGATTATCAGGAAATACGAGCGACACCTGGCCCACTGGGTGAGCGAGAAGGACGACGGCCAGGGCGCGGCCATCAACAAAGGGTTCTCCCGCGCGACGGGCGACATCCTGGCCTGGCTTAATTCGGACGACATGTACATGCCTGGCGCACTCTCTCACATCGCCGCACAACTCGATGTGGGCCAACCGGAACTCACCTTCGGCAACTGCCTGCACTTCGTCAACGACGGCGCGCGGGCTTACGGCAGCGACGTGCGCAGCTTGCACGAGAGGATGAACCTCCTCCTGGCGGACTACATCATCCAGCCGAGCACCTTCTGGACGAAAGATGCCTGGCTCAAGACCGGGCCGCTCGACGAATCGCTCGTCTTCGGTTTTGATTGGGAGTGGTTCATTCGGGCTAAAAAGGCCGGGGTCACGTTCAAGCCGGAAGGGAAGTATCTTTCGCTTTACCGCATGCACGGGGAACACAAGACCGGCGTCGGCGGGGACAGGCGGTTGAAGGAACTGGCGAC
>DATEMM010000460.1:0-3837 GCA_035275605.1 Pyrinomonadaceae bacterium | reverse complement strand
GTGTGCCACGCGCGCGGCGCGCTATCTCGCGAGCGCCGCCCTCGTCTATCTCAACGCCCAGAATGTCCGCGGAGCGTTTGACGATTACTTCGAGATCTTCGTGCCCGTAGAAGTCGAAGCGAAAGTGTATGCCGAAGCGACCGCGCAAGGGGGCCGTGATGAGCCCGGCGCGAGTAGTCGCGCCAACCAGGGTGAATTTCGGCAGCTCCAGCTTGATGGAGCGTGCGGCCGTCCCCTGCCCGATTATCAGGTCAAGCTGGTAGTCCTCCATGGCTGGATAGAGCACCTCTTCGATGGCCGGGTTGAGGCGGTGAATCTCGTCTATGAAGAGCACGTCGCCTTCCTGCAAGTTAGTGAGCAGGGCCGCGAGGTCGCCGGATTTTTCGATGACTGGCCCGGCGGTCGAGCGCAGCTCGGCCTTCATCTCGTTGGCGATGATGTTGGCGAGCGTGGTCTTGCCAAGACCCGGCGGGCCGGTCAGCAGTACGTGGTCTAACGCCTCGCGCCGCTGCTGCGCCGCCTTGATGAAGACGCGCAGGTTCCCTGTCGCCTGGCGCTGCCCTATGTATTCGGCGAGCCGGGTGGGACGTAGCGACAGCTCAAACTGCCGCTCGTCGTCTGTCGGCGTCGCGTCGCGCGCGTCAACTGGTTCTAAAGGGTCAGTCATGCTTGATGAACGAATGCTAATCCTCCATCTTCACAGGCTCCCGGCTCAACCTTTGGCCAGCAGGCGCAGGCTGCGGCGCAGGATGAGCTCGACCGAGAGGTCGCCGCCTTCCTGCATCGCCGCGGTGATGGCTTTTTCGGCGGCGGCCTTCGGGTATTCGAGGTTGACCAGGGCTGAGAGCGCGTCGTCTCGCATGGCGTCCGCGGTGCTCGGGGTCGCGCCGCCGGTCTTGGCCCCGAACTCCTCTTCGAGCGCGGGCGAGGAGAGCGCGGCTATCTTGTCGCGCAGCTCTATGACGAGCCGCTCGGCGGTCTTTCGCCCGACGCCTGGAATCGAGGTCAGCCGTGCCAGATTGTTGGTGCGAATAGAGGCTATGATCTCGTCGGCGCTCATGCCCGAAAGCATGGTGATGCCGAGTTTCGGGCCGATGCCGCTGACCGAGATGAGGCGCAGGAAAAGCTCGCGCTCGCGCGCCGTCTTGAAGCCGAAAAGTTGCAGCGCGTCCTCGCGCACGTGCGTGTAGATGCGTAAAGAGACCTGCGCGCCCGCGTCCTCCAGGTCGTAGAAGGTCGAGAGCGGAATCGTCACTTCGTAGCCGACGCCGCCGACGTCCAGGATGACAGTAGTCGCCTGCTTGGCGAGTAGAGTGCCGGATAAATGTGCAATCATTGACTGTTGAAATAGAGTCTGACCGAAGCAGAGATTTCGGGAGCGCCTTGGTTTTCTTTCGGGACAAATTGTAGTTGATAGCTGAAGGTTCGGCAACGCAGCGGGAGCCCCCGTGCTGGAAAACGAGTTCATACTTTCGCCCGTGAGGGCTTGGCGTTATACTGAGCGGTAAGAGAAAAGGCGCCGGGATGAAATGGGAGAAAATCTCAGAACTGACGACTAACCGTTTGAGCGTTTACCTGCGCTGCCTGAACACGCTGGCGGCGGCAGGTATTAAGACGGTCTCCTCGCGGGCGCTCGCGGAGCAATTCAATCTCAACTCAGCCCAGATCAGAAAAGACCTGGCCTACTTCGGCGAGTTCGGGGTGCGCGGCGTGGGCTATTTCGTGGAGGAGCTGCGCCAGCACCTGACGAAAATTCTGGGGCTCGATACGGCGCGTCGCGTCGGAATCGTCGGGGTCGGAAACCTCGGCACGGCGCTCGCCAACTATAACGGCTTTCGTCAATCGAACTTTGAAGTCGTGGCCCTCTTTGACAACGACCGGGAGAAGATAGGGCGCAGCATGGGCGATGCCGGGATCGTGGTTCACGACGTCAAAAGAATTGAGCGCGTGGTGCGCGAGCAGGGAATTGACGTCGCCGTGATTGCCGTCCCCGCGCGGGCAGCGCAGATGGTCCTGAACCAGATAACGGCCGCTGGCATCAAGGCCGTCTTGAATTTCGCCCCGGCGCGCCTGCGCGTGCGCCTCGGCGTCAAACTGAAGACGGTTGACCTGACGATTTCACTGGAGTCGCTCTCGTACTTTCTGGCGCGCCCGCAGGCGGCCGCCACGACGAACCCGCGCAACGCGCGCGCCTTTGAAGACGTGGCGCGCCGTAAAAAGCAGGAGCTTTGAAGCTAACCAAAGATGGATGAGCAGACCGCACGGCGCGAGATAATCCGCGTCGGCCAGTTGATGTACGAACGTTCTTACGTCGTCTCTTCGGACGGCAACGTCAGCGTGCGCCTGGATGACGGGCGAATCGTGGCGACGCCGACGATGACCTCGAAGGGAAGGATGACGGAGGACTCGCTCGCCGTCACGGACCCAGAGGGCCGACCGCTCAACGAGCGCAAGGCATCAAGCGAGCTGGCCATGCACCTCTTGATTTACAAGGAGCGCCCGGACATCAAAGCCGTCTGCCACGCGCACCCGCCGCACGGCACTGCCTTCGCCGTCGCCGGCCTGGCCATTGACCAGCCGATTCTTTCGGAAGTGATTCTGACTCTGGGCTGCGTGCCGCTCGCGGAGTACGGCACACCTTCTACCACGGAGTTGACGGAGGCGATGCGTCCTCTGGTCAAACACCACAACGCGCTCCTGATGGCCAACCACGGTGCGGTCGCTTACGGCGCTGACCTCTGGCAGGCTTTCGACCGTCTGGAAACTTTAGAGCACACGGCCAAGATAGCGATTCTCGCGCGCCTGCTCGGGGGCTCAAGGAACTTGCCGTCAGACGCCATCGAAAAATTAATCAACGTGCGCGAGGCCGCGGGCTATCTCGACGAGGAGGCGCGCTGTCAGGCTTGCGGCTATTTGCACGAAACGCGGTTGACGTGTCCGACGGGCGAGCGTACCGTGGTAGACAATTACGCGAAAGCATCTGCTAATGGCTCGGGCAAGGTCGCTCTGACGCGCGACGAGTTGGTGGAATTATTGAGCCAGGCGGCACAGTTGGGGAAGATTTAATAATCCATTCTTAAGGAGCATCTTGAATGCAAGAAGCACTCGGCATGGTTGAGACAAAGGGACTGGTGGCGATGATCGAGGCGGCGGACGCGATGGTCAAGGCCGCCAACGTTACGCTCGTCGGCTATGAGAAGATCGGGGCCGGATTTGTGACGGCGATTGTGCGCGGCGACGTCGCGGCGGTGAAGGCGGCCACGGACGCTGGTGCGGCGGCTGCGCGCCGCGTCGGCGAACTCGTCAGCGTCCACGTCATCCCGCGCCCGCACGGCAGCGTAGATGAAGCGCTCCCGGTGGGGAATAACGGTTAGAACAGTTTTCAATTTTCGGTTTTCAGTTTTAAGCAAAGGCAAGTTGCTTTCACTGAAAACTGAAAACTGAGAACTGGAAACTGCTCTTATGATTATTGCGCGGATTCTCGGCACGGTCGTATCGACGCAGAAGGACGAGCGGCTGATGGGAAAGAAGCTGCTCATCGTCCGCCCGATCAACGTGGACGGGACGGACACGAGCGGGTACGTGGTCGCCGTTGACACGGTCGGCGCGGGCTTTCACGAGCGCGTGCTGGTCGTCGCAGGCTCAAGCGCGCGGCTCGCGCAGGGCATGAAGGACACGCCCGTTGACGCGGCCATCGTCGGCGTCATAGACACCGTAGACATTCAGTCATGAGTCTGGAGTCTGGAGTCTGGAGTCAAAAGAAAGAAAGAACTGCTTTTGACCAGTTGACTCCAGACTTTCGGACTTCACACTCCGGACTTAACTTATGCAACTGGC
>DATEMM010000459.1:0-17409 GCA_035275605.1 Pyrinomonadaceae bacterium | reverse complement strand
CATCTTAGACTCGCGGAAAAACGCTTGGTAAATGGGCTCTTGAGAGCCGATGGCGGGGAACCGCTTGGTTTAATGGAAAGGGAGTCATCAGACACAATGTTGGGAAGAAAAGCATTTTCGATTTTCGCGGCGCTCGTACTTTTTCTAGCCGCGTCTGTGGGCGCTTTTGCCGCGGGCAAGGGCACCGAGAGTGAGCGCGTCGAGTCGCCTTTGAATCTGGCGATTCTCGTGCAGGACGATCTGGAATCTCGCGTCGGGAGCGAGATTAAGGTTACGCAGGAATTCATACGGTCCCTGCCGGCCGGCTCGCGCGTCATGGTCGCTTACCTGACGACGGGTTCCTTGCAGGTCCGCCAGCAGTTTACGACCGACCTGGAAAGGGCCGCGAAGGCTTTGCGTATGCCCATCGGCAGCACGGCAGCTTCGCCCTACAACCCTTACGTCGAAGTCGTACAGGCTTTGAAGAAGTTCGAGGCGAGCGGCGAGAATCATAACGCGCTGCTCCTGATCTCGGATGGCCTGGACACTTCGCGCGGCTTCGACATCAGCTCAGCGGCCAATACGATTGACCTCCAGCGCGCGATCAAGGAAGCGCAGAAGCGCAACGTCGCCGTCTACTCGTTCTACGCGCCGACGGTCGGCCTGACGAGCTGGAATCACTTGGCCATAGGCTACGGCCAATCGTCGCTCAATCGCCTCTCGAACGAGACGGGCGGGCGGGCCTTCTTTCAGGGCACCGGCTTCGTGACCTTCGATTCGTACTTCGAGCGGCTGCGCCAGACGCTCAACGACCAGTACGCGAAGGCTTACTGAACCGCTGCGAAGCTAAAATAAGAACCGGCAAGAGCCGGGTGGAGGGCAGAGCCTTCTCCACCCGGCTCTTCGTTTATCCAGTTCCCCGCCTCCGCACAAGAAACCTCTGGCGCTCTTTCGCCGTGTGGTGTTAAATTACCCGTCTGCTCTAGTGAATTGGCCTTAAATACGTTGACGGGGGCCTGGCGAATCTCACTTTCCATGCCATGACTAAAGGACGCGAATACTGTCTCATCGTTGAGGGTGCGTACCTGACCGAGTCGGAGGCCGAGCACGCCCTGCGCGACCCTTTCATCGAAGACTGGGTCGAGCAGACCGGGCGCTTCCGCATACACAACATGGGGGACATAGAGGTCACGCCGGGCGTCGCCCTCGGCATGCTCGGCGTCCACATGCTCGACGAGCGCCTCTTCGAGATAGCCAGCAACGACCCGGAGCACCCGCTCACCGAGCACAAGGCCAAGGGCGTCGCCGAGGCCCTCCGCCGCCAGGACATGTTCGACGAAATCTCCGTCGAGCCGAGAGAGGAAGACGAAGAAGAAGTACTGAGTACTGAGTAAAAGAAAGACAGTTCTTAACTGAGTACTCAGAGCCTGTTTGGAAAGTCATAAAGCCCCGAAGGGGCGTCATATGAAAGCCTGGGGCCGTTGCCCCGGGAATAGATGAGAATTTAAGGATTAAGCCCTGAAAGGGCGCAATACCATATTCCGCCCTTTCAGGGCTTAACATTAATGGGCGACATGTGACCTTGGGCATTGCCCCAGGCTCTCTTATTATCGCCCCTTCGGGGCTTTTCAAACAGGCTCTCGGTACTCAGTACTTTTTAAGGATTTTATGGAGAGTTTTCTGGGCGGGCGCGTGCGTGCGCTGGTGGGCGACATTACGCGGCAAAGCGTTGATGCTATAGTCAACGCGGCCAACTCGACGCTGCTGGGCGGCGGGGGCGTGGACGGCGCGATTCACCGCGTGGGCGGCGCACAGATTTTAGAAGAATGCCGTGAAATCCGGCGCACACGTTTCCCGGATGGTCTGCCGACGGGCGAGGCCGTCATCACTGGCGGGGGCCTGCTCGCGGCTCGCCACGTCATTCACACGGTCGGACCCATTTACGGGCGACACGCCGGGCGCGAGGCCGGACTGCTCGCAAGCTGCTATCAGAACTCGCTCAGGCTCGCCGCCCGGCACGATTTGACTTCAATCGCCTTTCCGTCCATTTCGACCGGAGTTTTCGGCTACCCGAAGACGGAAGCGGCGGCGGTCGCGTCGCGTGCGGTTGCGGATTTTTTGAAAGATGGGACTTCCATCTCAAGGGTAGACTTGATCTTTTTTCAGCCTGGAGATTTGCAAACTTTTTTGGAGAGTCATCGATTCGATGATGAAGGACAGGGGAAGGTAAATGGTTCAAGTGGGTGAAGAGGTAGAGCGCCGGAAGGCTCCGCGCGGGCGGTCGCTGCCGGAGTCCTTGCGCGCTCTCGGAAGACTGGCGTGGAACTACTGGTGGAGCTGGGCGTCGGACGGCGCCGCCGTCTTCCGCGACCTGGACCCTGGCGTCTGGGAAGAATGTGAGCACAACCCGCGCCGCCTGCTGTCGGAAGTTTCGGAATTTCGCCTGATGCAGATGGCGACCGACCCTGTCTACAGCGAGCGCGTCAGCCGCCTGGCCGCGAGCTTTGACGAATACATGTCGGACGGGCGCATCTGGCACAACGACGGTGACAGAAGGATTACGCCGCAGAACCCCGTCGCCTACTTCTGCGCCGAATATGGAATCCACAACTCCCTGCCGCTCTACTCCGGCGGGCTCGGCATGCTGGCCGGCGATCACCTAAAATCGGCCAGCGACCTACGGCTCCCGCTCGTGGCCGTCGGCCTGCTTTACCGCTACGGCTACTTTCGTCAACGCTTGAGGCGCGATGGCTGGCAGGAGGAGCACTACGGCGAGACGCACCCGTCCGTGCTGCCGATTCAGCAGGTCCTGGACGAATCGGGCGAGGCAGTGCAGATCGAGGTCCTGATGCGCGGGCGCGATGTGCGCGCACAGGCTTGGCGCGTGGACGTAGGGCACGTGACGCTCTACCTGCTGGACACGAATATCCCGGAGAACGATGAGACTGACCGCCTCGTGACCGGGCACCTCTACGGGGGCGACCGCGAGACGCGCATCGTGCAGGAGATGATGCTCGGCATCGGCGGAGTGCGATTGCTTCGCCGTCTAGGAATCGAGCCGCACGTCTTCCACCTCAACGAAGGGCACTCCGCCTTCCTCACGCTGGAGCTGGCGCGCGAGGTGAGGGAAGCCGAAGGCTTGGACTTCAATGATGCCGCCGCGAGGGTCCGCGAGCGCTGCGTCTTCACCACGCACACGCCGGTCGCGGCGGGCAATGATGAGTTCGTCGTGCCGCTCGTCGAAAGATGTTTCGGCTCGTCCTACGAAGAGGCGCTCGGCCTGTCGCACGAGGATTTTATCAATCTAGGGCGCGTGATTCCGAACAACGAGGATGAGCTTTACGGTCTGACACCTTTGGCGATCAGGATGTGCCGCTCGACGAACGCCGTCAGCCGCAAGCACGGCGAGGTCTCGCGTGCCCTCTGGCAGAAGATGTGGCCCGAGCGGACGGTCGGCGAAATCCCCATCACGTCCATCACCAACGGCGTTCACGCGCCGACCTGGGTTGCGCCCGTCATCCGCGCCCTCTACGAGAAGTGCGTCGGCCCTGACTGGGCCGAGATTGCGCTCAAGCCGGAAGAGTGGAAGCGTGGTGTCGAGAAGATTGCGGACGAGGAACTGTGGCGCGCACACTTCCTGCTCAAGCAGCGGCTCGTCGCCTTCATCAGGCACCGTTCGTTCCACACGCGCCTGCGCAACAACGAGAGCATGGACTACACGGAGTCCGCCCGGACGATGTTCGCCCCGGCGGCCCTGACCATAGGGTTCGCGCGGCGCGTGGCGGCCTACAAACGCTGGAGCCTGCTGCTGACGGACCCGCACAGGCTGCTTCGCCTGATTAACGACGAGGAGCGCCCCGTCCAGTTCGTCTTCGCCGGCAAGGCGCACCCGCAGGATCAGGGCGCGAAGTACATCCTGCAACAACTGGCACAGTGGAAGTATGACCCGCTCGTGCGCCACCGCGCCGTCTTCCTACAGGACTATGACCAGGAGATTGCGCGCCAGCTCGTGCAATCCGTCGATGTCTGGATGAATGTGCCGCGCCGCCCGCTCGAAGCTTCGGGGACGAGCGGCGAAAAGGTGGCGATGAACGGCGGGCTCAACTTCTCCGTCCTGGACGGCTGGTGGATAGAGGGCTACGACGGCACTAACGGCTTCGCCATCGGCGACGACGTCGAGGGCGGCGAAGCGGCCGACGTTGACGAATCGGATGCCCGGTCGCTTTACCGCTCGCTGGAGGAAGAGGTCGTGCCGCTCTACTACGAGCGGGGCGCCGACGGCATCCCGCACCGCTGGGTGCAGATGATGAAGCGCTCGATTGAGACGCTCGTCCCGGCCTTCAACAGCGACCGGATGGTCGAAGAGTACGCGCGCGAGATTTATTTATAATTTAAGTGCTATAATTCCCTTCATCTGCCATAGTCTTCTCTAAAGCCGCGGAGACTAGGCTTTCCCACACGCCCGGTGCCCAGCCGAGCCTGTTGCCGGCAGATTCATGTACTAGCGATTTCCCCTGACTGTGCGCATTAGCAGGTCGGGCAGCACCTGGAGCCGTCCGTGGCCCAGTGCCTGCCCGCTGATTTTCACTCGTTCAAGAAGCAGCTTCGCTATTGCCGCTCCTACAGAAGAGCAGTCTTCGTCACAGGCTGAGCATGAGGCTGAGCATGATCAAGGGCAGCAGCACACGGCTGGTTTTTTTCTTCACGGCTCTCACTATCGTCGTCACCATCCTGGTGATTTTCACCTGGGAGCAGGTCCTGATGCGCCCGGTCTTCTCCTGGATGGAGATGCACTATGGCTGGATGGAGCCGCCCCGCTTGAGGCAGTGGGAGCAGCGCGTCGAGCACTTCTTCATCTCAGTCACCGTTGATGTCATCGTCGTGACGATGCTGCTGCGAATCGTCGGCCGCCAGCAGCATAAGCTGGTCGCCAGCGAGGAGCGTTATCGCTCTCTCTTCGAGCACGCCAACGACGGAATCAGCATCCTGACGGCGACGGACCGTCGCCTCGTCGAAGCCAACAACAGGTTCGCGGATATTCTGGGCCATCAACCGCACGAGCTGATAGGCAAGAAGATACGCGATTTACAGTGGGGCGCGAGGGAAAATCAGCCCTCCCTGGACGCTTTGCTCGGGCAAACCGAGTCGGGCGAGTTTGAGTTGTCCATCCAAACCCCTTCGGGCACTACGCGCCCGGTGCTGGTCTACTTCAACACGCTGACGACCGACATCGAGCGATTGATGATCTTGATCGTGCGCGACCTCTCCGAGCAAAAAAGGCTCGCCGCCGAAAAAGAGCTGATCCAGCTACAGCTTTTTCAATCTTCCAAGCTCGCCTCGATTGGCGAACTCTCGGCGGGCGTGGCCCACGAAATCAACAATCCGCTCAACGGCATCATCAATTTCGCGCAACTGCTCAAGGACGATAGAACGGCGCAGACGCCGACAGAGGAGCGGATAATCGATGGCATCATCGAAGAGGGACAGCGCATCAGCAAAATCGTGCGCGGCCTCCTGACCTTCGCGCGCCTGGATTCACACGAGCTGGCGCGCGTCAACATTGAGGAGACGATTGCCACCTCCGTCTCGCTCTTCGGTCATCAGCTAGACAAGGACGGCATCGTGCTGGAAGTTGACATCCCGCAGGATCTGCCCGCGGTGCATGCCGAAGGCTCGCGCCTGCGCCAGGTGGTCGTCAACATGATCAGCAACGCTCACTACTCCTTGCGGGCCAAGAACTCCGAGACGAAAGTTTTTCACATCAAGGCCGGGACGGTTGCCAGGCAGGGACGACAGTACCTGCGCCTGGAATTTTTCGATAACGGGATAGGCATCAAGCCGGAGAACCTGGATAAAATCTTCGACCCTTTCTTCACTACCCGGAGGGACAAGGGCGGAACGGGCCTCGGCCTGAGCTTGAGCTTCGGCATCATCCGTGAGTTCGGCGGGACCATCAGCGTTGAGAGTGAAGAAGGGAAGTACACGCGCTTCATAGTAGACCTTCCAACTGTCGATTTGCAGGAGAACGGGCATGCCTAGAATCTTGCTCGTTGACGACGAGCCGAACATTCGCTGGACGATGGCCGAGTTTCTCAAGCGTGCGAACTGCGAGGTGTGCACGGCTGCGAACTTCGAGGAAGCGTTAGCGGTCTTCGGCGAAAACGAGATTGACGTGGCGGTGGTGGACATCGTCCTGCCGCGTAAGAGCGGAATAAGCGTGCTGGAAGAGCTGCACAACCTGGACCCGGACCTCCCCATCATCATGATGACGGGCGAGCCCAATCTCTCGCACCTGCCGGACATAGTGCGCGCCGGCGCTTACGATTTTCTCACCAAGCCGGTCACGAAAGAGGTTCTCTTAAAGGCCGTCACGCGCGCCTTTGAGAAGAAGCAATTGCAGGACGAAAAGAGCAGGCTCGAAAAGGAGATCGCACAGCACGCGGGCCAGTTGGAGGTCGCCATCGCCGAGCGCACCGCCGAGTTGGTCGAGGCCCGCAATTTCCTGAAGACCGTGCTCGACAGCTCGACCGAGTACGCGATCATCGTCACCGACCCGGCGGGCCGCATCCTCCTCTTTAACCGCGGCGCGGAGTTGATGTTCCAGTACGAAGCCGAGCGCGTCACGGGACGGCCGGCGGGGGAGTTGATCTGTCACGAAGAGCAGTCGCCGTCACAGAACCCTTTTTGCGTGGAAATCACTGCCGCAGGGCAAAACGACGTGCAGGAACTGGAGATTAAGCTGAAACGCGCGGATGAGACGCGCTTCGTGGCTTCGCTGGCCATGACGATTGTGCAAACGGCGGAGGGCCGCTGGCTCGGCCGCCTGGCAATCATCAAGGATTTGACGGTCGAGCGGCAGCAGGAGGAAGAGTTGCGACAGATGCAGGAGCAATTGGCCCGTAACGAGAAGATCGCGGCGCTGGGGCGGATGGCGGCGCAGGTCGCGCACGAGGTGAGAAATCCTCTCTCCGGGCTGCGCCTTTACGCGCTGCACCTCAAGAGCAAAGTGGCGGATAAATTAATTGAGAGCGAGGTCTCGCTAATCGACAAGATTCTTCGCAATATAGACCACCTGGCGGACACGACCGAGCAAATTCTCAACGTCGCGCGCCCGCTCCAACTGACTTTTCAGCCTAAGCGTATCGAGCCCATCGTTGACGACTGCCTACAGCTTGTCGAATCGCAGCGCCGTGCCAGCCAGGTCGAAGTCAAGCTCGATCTGGAGACGGCAGAGACCGCCGTGGAGGTTGACGAGGCTTCGCTGCGCTCGGCACTGGTCAATTTGTTGCTTAATTCGATTCAGGCCATGCCGACGGGCGGCGTGCTCACGGTTTCGAGCCGGAAGTGCGACCAGCATCTTCTGCTGGCGATTGCGGACACGGGATGCGGGATGAGCGTCGAGCAGGCGGAAAAAGTCTTCGAGCCGTTTTACACGACTAAGAGTACGGGGCTTGGACTCGGGATGCCTTTCGCCAAAAGGGTCATCGAGCAGCACCGCGGCACAGTGCGGGTCACGAGCAGTCCCGGCCAGGGGACCGAGGTGGAGATTAAACTTCCTCTCACGGGGTAACCAAGATGCCAGCCAGAGACAGAATCCTAGTGGTGGACGATGAGAGCAGCGTGACTGATGCTCTGGACTTGATTCTCACCGATCAAGGGTACGAGGTGACGACAGCCACAAACAGCGCCGAGGCCCTCGACTTGCTCGCCCGGCGCGCATTCAATCTGGTCTTCACCGACCTGCGGCTCCCGGACTCAAGCGGCATCGAACTCATCTCTCACGTCAAGCAGGAAAACCCTGATACGGAAGTGATTCTGATGACCGGGCACGGGTCGGTCGAGGTGACTATCGAGGCGATCAAGAAGGGCGCGTTCTACTATCTCGAAAAGCCCTTCACGCCGGATCAGGTCATCATGCTCACGGAGCGCGCGCTGCAATTCGCTTCCGTCAGCCGCGAGAATCGCACGCTCAAGCGCAGGCTGACGGGCGACGACGAAGTCTTCGGCATCATCGGCCGCAGTCGCCAGATGCTACAGATTTTTGAGGTCATCCGCGCGACGGCCCTCTCGGAAGCCTCCGTCCTGATTGAGGGCGAAAGCGGGACGGGAAAGGAGTTGATCGCCGAAGCTTTTCATCTTCAAAGCAACCGCGCACAGCACCCTTTCATGCGCATCAACTGCGCAGCCATCCCGCGAGACCTGATGGAGTCGGAGCTGTTCGGCTATAAAAAAGGAGCTTTTACCGGCGCTGACCGCGACAAGCGAGGGCTGATTGAGGCGGCGCAGGGCGGCACGCTCCTGCTAGACGAGATAGCGGAGATGCCCGCTCATTTACAGACCAAATTGCTGCGCGTGCTACAGGGACGCAAGCTGCGCCGCCTCGGAGACGAGCAGGAGCTGGAAGTGGATTTCCGTTTGATCTCCTCGACCAACCGTAACACGTTGCAGGCCGTAGAGGAGGGATTGCTGCGCAAAGACCTCTACTTCCGCATCAGCACGATCAAGGTGGAGGTCCCGCCTCTGCGCGACCGGCCGGACGACCTGGCCTTGCTCGTCGAGCGATTTCTCGCGCGCTACTGCGAGAAGTATAAAAAACCTGTCCGCGGCGTCTCCTCGGAAGCCTTTGCGCTACTCGTGCGCTATGACTGGCCCGGTAACGTCCGCGAACTTGAAAGCGTCGTCGAGCGCGCCGTGCTCTTCTGCCAGGGCGAGCATCTCCTCCCGGAGAATCTGCCTCCGCATCTTCAAACCGCACAGTCCGACCGATCCTATTGCGTCATTCCGCCCTTCATGACCCTCGAAGAGATTGAGCAGGAGGCCATCAAGCAGACGCTTGAGCGCACCGGCGGCAACATTAAAAAGGCCGCGCAAATCCTCAATCTTCACCGCCCGACCCTCTACCGCAAGCTCAAGAAGATAGAGGATGACCCCACGACGACTCGAGCCCTCACGAGAAAGATAGCGCGAAAATAACGAATGAGGCGACGCTGTAGGCCGCCTATTCACAACCTGTCACATCCTAAAACATAAATACCTTGCTGCTGGCACAGGATGAATCACCTGTCCTCCTCTCCCCGGTTCAAGGGAGGGAGCGGAAAGCCCTGTCCAGGCTGCCGTCCCCGTAGGTGAACGATGATAATTGTGTGATGGTCTATTAGTTGCAATACGTTAGCCGGGTGATTTGATTTGAAGCTCATGTTAGAAATGGTTTTGAACGAAATCGATGGAGAAGATTCAGGTATTAATCATTGAAGATGACCGGAGCGTGGCCGACGCGTTGAAGATTATTCTGGAAGACGGCGGCTATGAGACGGTCGTGGCGGCAAACGCCCGTCAGGGACTTGAACAGGCGCGCCTGCGCCGCTTCGACCTGACCATTACAGACGTGCATCTGCCGGATTTGTCCGGCCTGGACGTGCTCGCAGCCCTGCGAAAGAAAGACGCCGCAAGCCCCGTTATCATCATCACCGCTAACAGCACGGCGGAGGTCTTGAGGGAAGCGGCGGCCCGCGGCGCGTTCCGGGTCCTGTCCAAACCTTTCCTTCCGTCCGAGATTCTAGAACTCGCCCGCAGAGCCCTCGCTCGCTAGCCAGACGACGCCAATACAAATGAAATAATCCGGCGGTACACCTGTTTCATCCTGCATCATCCCACCCCCGCGCGTGATTCACCGTGAAACACACTACGAGTCTTCTCACAGCTCGTATGTTGCAAATTACCTTGCCAAGTATTTGGAAATGCAATGAAAAAATAAGAGGAACGCTGGTTGCACTAAGGTGAGTCCCGTAGAGGTCAGTGAGACGTTATGAAACTCCGCAAGCGGGTTCAGCTCTCAAAATTCACAAATAGTAGCGTTGTGAAAGACGACCTTTGCATGTTTCTTTGAGCGCCCCCTTGCTACTAGCGCTCGCTTAGGGCCGGGAGCCGGAACGCGGAATCTCTTCTTCGCCGACCGGGCTCCCGCTCTATGAGGTGAGCGGCGGTTGCAACCGTAATCGCAGCCCACTCTTTACCATCGCATTCCGATCACTCTTCACAGAAGGAGCCAACAAATGAGGGAACACCCGCCTTGGAGCGTCCGGCTCCGGCGACTGATCAGCGGAAGTTTCTTACTGATCGGCTTACTGATTGTCTGGGCCGGGATAGCCTCCGCGCAAACGACCAGCTCAGCCACAACCACGACAAGTGAAACTCCGCCGACTCAGACAACGCCGATTGAGGCCACGGATGAGACAGCGCCGGCTGATTCAACAGACACAACTTCACAGCCGGTATATTACAAACCAGCGCCAACGCCAACACCAACTCCGACGCCAACCGCGACGCCAACTCCGACCCCGGCCCCGACGCCGGTGCCGACGACGGCTTCGTGTAACGCGGTTATCACGGCAAGCGTTGTCGCTTTCGATCAAGTCTACACATACAATCGCTTCGGCGCTTTCAACCCCGCGGGGATGATCTACGCGCTCTCCAGAGACGTTGTCGGCACCACGCCGGGTAACGTCAGATTGAAGGACGGCAAGCGCCCGCGCCCGATTGTCCTACGCGTCAACGAGGGCGACTGCTTGCAGGTCAACTTTCAGAATCTGTTGAGTGCGTCGCGCCCCAATAACAATTCAACACAGACACGTAACGCTTCGATTCACGTCAACGGGCTCGACTACGTCGGCAGTATAGCTTCCGACGGAGCCAACGTTGGCCGTAACATTTCATCACTCGCCGCGCCCGGCGAGACCAAAACTTATACCTGGTATGCGAAAAAGCAGGGCCAGTATTTGATGTACTCGATGGGCGCGCCAGCCGGCGGCGAAGGCGACAACGGCCAGCCCGGCCTCGGCCTCTTCGGTTCGATCAACGTCGAGCCCAAGGGGTCTAAGTGGTATCGCTCGCAGGTGACGGCCGCCCAACTGAAGGCTGCCACCACGGGCCTGAATCCGAACAAGACGCCCATCATCAACTACGAGGCAGTAGGCACGGACGGCAAGCCTATTCTCAACATGGTGAGCGGCAACGAGATCATCTACACGGACCTCAACGCCATCATCGCGGACCCGAGCGGCACGCTCCAGGAAGATTGCACCAAGGCCCCGCCGACGGGAACCTGCGGCCAGCCCTTCCGCGAGTTCACGGTCATCTTCCACGACGAAATCAAGACCGTGCAGGCTTTTGATGAGCTGAACGACGACCTGTTCCACGGCGTCCGCGACGGCTTTGCCATTAACTACGGCTCGTCCTCGCTCGGCGCAATGGTCGTCGCCAACCGCAAAGGCGTCGGCCCGACCAAGAACTGCAAGGAGTGCAAGTTCGAGGAGTTCTTCCTCGAATCGTGGGCCGGCGGCGACCCGGCGATGATCGTCAGGAAAGATTCCACAGGGAAGGCCGTCGAGGCGCTCTTCCCAGACGACCCATCCAACGTGCATCACTCCTACCTGGGCGACCCGGTGCGCTTCCGCAACCTGCACTTGGGCAAAGAGACGCACGTCTTCCACCTCCATGCGCACCAGTGGCTGCAAAGCCCGCGCGATGAGAACTCGACTTACCTGGATTCGCAGACCATCGGGCCAGGCGGCGCTTTCACCTACGAGATTAACTACGGTGGGTCTGGCAACCGCAATCTGAATCCGGGCGATTCCATTTTCCACTGCCACCTCTACCCGCACTTTGCTCAGGGCATGTGGGAACTGTGGCGCAACCACGACGCTTTCGAGGCCGGTACGCCCGACCGCAATCTGCCCGACGCGGAGATTGCCGGAGGCACGCCGAACCCCGCCATCGTTCCGATTCCGGGCCTGGCGGAGCCGCCGATGCCTGTGGATACCTTCAAGGGTTTCCCGTTCTACGTTGCCGGCGCGGCCGGACACCGTGCGCCGCAGCCGCCGCTCGACATGGAGTGGGATGGTGGTCTGCCGCGTCACCGCATCGTCGCCGTGCCGAGTTTCGTGGACGGCAAACCCGCTATTGACCCGGCGTTTTTGAACGACCCGGTCGCCTCGCGCGTCCTTTCGCAGAACAACGATCCAAACCTGCTCGCCTTCGCGCGCAGGCTCAAACAGGCCAACATCCTGTTGCTTGACCCGGCGGGGACGGGCGAAGAGAAGAAAGCGATGGATTTCCACAAGGGCAGCTTTGTCTTCCCGGATGGAACTACGGGCCACCCGGCCACGCGCTTCTTCAATCCGCCGGTCGATCCCTGGCAGGGAGCGGCCTATCCGTCTTACACCTCTTCGGGCGTAGCAAAAGAGTTTCTGGTCAACGGGCTTGCCCCGCAGCCAGGCGCTCCTTTCGCCGACCCGTGCAAGCCTGGCGCGCCTTTTCGCCCGTACCGCGCCGCCTACGTCCAGTTCGACATGACGGTCAATCGCGCCAAGT
Organism: Pyrinomonadaceae bacterium; assembly: GCA_035275605.1. Taxonomy (GTDB): domain Bacteria; phylum Acidobacteriota; class Blastocatellia; order Pyrinomonadales; family Pyrinomonadaceae; genus QHXM01. Next base: position 5,061 of record DATEMM010000459.1, on the reverse strand, counting down.
GGCATGACAGGCAGGCGCGCATCACCGTCCTGGAGAACGACGTGACGGCGACGCTCAAGGGGAATCGCTCGCCGGAGCCTTTCTTCTTCCGTGCCAACTCGGGGGATTGCATTCAGTACTCGGCGACCAACCTGGTGCCCGGCAATCTCAATCTGGATGACTTCCAGATTTTTACGCCGACTGACACCATCGGACAGCACATCCACCTCGTCAAATTCGACGTGACCGCTTCGGACGGAGCGGGTAACGGCTGGAACTACGAGGACGGAACCTTCTCGCCGGACGAAGTACGCGAGCGCATCGAAGCCAACAACGCGTACCAGGCGGCGACTGGCGGCAGCCAGTTCCTGTCGGCGAAGACGCACCCGCGTCTCGGCGCCGGCACGAACGGCGCATGGCTCGGCGCGCAGACGACCATTCAGCGTTGGTGGGCGGACCCGCTCGTCAACACTACCGGCCAGGACCGCACGATCCGCACCGTCTTTACGCACGATCACTTCGGTCCCAGCTCGCACCAGCACCACGGCCTCTACGGCGCGCTGGTCGTCGAGCCGACGGGTTCAAGCTGGAAAGCACTCAACGGCCAGACGCTCGGCGGTCGTGTTGATGGTGGCCCGACTTCTTTTGCGGCCAACATCATCACTCCCGTCACGTCGAAGAGCTTCCGTGAGTTCAACCTGGCGTTTGCCGACTTCGCCATCGTTTACACGGCGGGTCTGCAACCCGTTAACCCTCCGGGACGCAAGGAAGCGGCTCTGCCCAAGGCTATTGAGCCGACGCCGATTCCGTTCCCTGAGTCAATCTCTGCTGCCGACCCCGGCACGCAGTTGATCAACTATCGCAACGAGCCGATTCCGCTGCGCATAGGTAAGTTCAGCAACGGCGGCACGACCATGGTGCAGAAGGGCGGACAGGCGGGCGACCTGGCTTACGTCTTCAGCTCGCGCGTCCATAACGATCCCTTCACGCCGGTCCTGACGGCTTACGAAGGGGACCGCACCTTGATTCGTCTGATTCAGGGCGCACAGGAAGAGCAGCACGTCTTCACGGCGCACGGAGTCAAGTGGCTGTTTGAGCCTTCGGCCCCGAACTCGGGCTACCGCAATGCTCAGCAGATCGGTATCTCCGAGCACTTTGAATTCGAGCTCAGTCCGCTGCCGAAGATCTACAACGATCCGACGCAGTACAACAGCGCTTACTCCGACAAGGGTAAGAACTTCACGGACCACCTCTACGCTTCTGCGGGGACGGATAATTTGTGGGACGGACAGTGGGGCCTCCTGAGAATTTATCAGGGCGTTCAGTCCAGCCCCGTCCGCCTAGTGGTTCCGACCAACCAGGGTATAGACTATTCGACAGCACCGGCCACGACGACCACCACGGATCAGCCGACCACTTCGGATCAACCGATGACGGCGTCAACGACCACCGTTGAAGGATCGACTATGGACTCTGGGGCAACCACTCAGGAAGCGCAGATTTCCTCTGGGTCGCTCGACGCGGACGCGCCGACGACCAACACCACTAACCCGGATGGCTACGACTATCTCGCCCCGCTGCCGAACAACAGCAGCGGCTACAGCGGGACGACGGCCACCTCAACCAGCGAAGCTGATCCGACTTATGCCCCGGCCGAAACGGATTCGACCGGCACGGGCATGACGACGGACAGCGCCTCGACCAGCAGTGCCGAGACATCCGGCGCTTCTACTTCTACCAGTGAAGCGACTGTGTCGAGTGAGTCGCCGAGCACAACCGAGTCCTCCGACCAGTTGGTTCTGGACCCGATGTACTCTTCGAGTTCGTCGAAGACCAAGCCGAGCCCTGGGCTGGCAAGTGTCTGTCCTTCGGGTCTGACGCCGCGCCAGTTCAACGTCAGCGCCTACCTGGCGCGTGACATCGTGCCGGGCGGGGCTCTGGTCTACAACAATCGCTTCGGCATCAAGGACCCGAACGCGATTCTGTTTGTCGAAGATACTGATGTTGCTTCCATCAAGAACGGAAGCCGCAAGCCGGAGCCCCTGATCTTGAGGGCGGTGGCTGGCGATTGCATCAAGTTGACGTTGACGAACAGGTTGCCATCGACGCTTCCGGAGTCTAACAGTTGGAACGAGATGCCGATGATCGTCAACGGCTTCAACTTCAACCAGGTTAAGACCTCGAATCGCGTCAGCCTCCACCCGCAGCTCCTGTCGGCTAACACCTTCACGGATGATGCGGCGGCGGTCGGCTTCAACCAGGATACGACTGTCGGACCGGGCGAGGTGAAGACCTACACCTGGTACGCTGGCAATCGCGTTGTGGATTCGGCGGGCAACTACGTCAAGGCCCCCGTCGAGTTCGGTGCGACCCACCTGCGCGACATCGGCGACGTGATTAAGCACGCGTCTCACGGAGCCATCGGCTCGCTCATCATCGAGCCCGTCGGTGCTTCCTGGTCATACCCTGTTGCCAACAGCAAGGCGACCGCAGACATCTCCTCTTCGGCGGGGACGTTCCGCGAGTTCGTCGTGATTTACCAGGACGACCTGAGCGTTCAGATGAACGGGCAGCCTCTGCCGAACATCGCGGATACGGATGATTCGGAAGAGAGCGGGATGAAGGGTTTCAACTATCGCACCGAGCCGCTCTGGGCGCGCCTCGGCTTCGATATCAATACTCCTCATACCAGGGAGCCCGGTTCGGACGAGCCTCCGCCGCCCTTGACTCAGGACGACTTCGATTTCACCAATGCGCTTAGCTCGACTCAGTCCAACGCGGGCTGCGGTGGGCCGTGCGGTGATCCCGAAACTCCTGTCTTCACCGCTCAGGCGGGTGTGCCGGTGCGTTTCCGCGTCCTACAGGTCGCCGGACACCCGCGCCAGCACGCATGGTCGCTGTTTGGCCATCACTGGAACTTTGAGCCGTGGACTCAGCTCTCGACGGTTCAGAGCTTCAATCCGTTCACCTTCGAGGTTGGTACCGAAAGCGGCATCGGGCCGACGAGGCACATGAACGTTCTGACGATGGCCGGTGGTCTGTTCAAAGTTCCGGGCGATTACCTCTACCGGACGATGGACAGCTTCAACTTCAGCGGCGGCGGCCTCTGGGGCATCTTCCGCGTGACTGGTGTGAAGAGGGTCTTCTATCCAGGGCCTGTGATGGAGGCGGACCCCAGCGTCCAGTAACCTCAACTTGAGGGAGCAGGTCTGAAGGCTTTCAAGCCTGCTCCTCTTAACTCCCGTGCGGGCCGCTGCGAAAGCAGAGTCAAAAAGCCCGCGGCCCGCATGGGACCACTTTCACCCCCAACCTACTTAATACGGATTTGACTAACCTGAAGACCAGCAATTTTGACCGAGCACAATAAGGATAATGGTTATGCACACCACCTCTAATGCGAAAATGAAGACGAGACGAGCCCCCAAAATGAAAACGTGGATAATTCGCTTAGGCGCAACTTCGCTCCTGCTCGTGGCCGGGACTGCGCACGCGCAGATCGGCGGCCCGCTCGACACGACGGCCGGGAAAAAGCCCGCGGTGAAAGCGCCCGCCTCTGTCTCGCAGCGTTTCGAGAAGCAGGGAATCGCCGTGGAGTTCCAGGTCACTGCGGCCCCGCCTGCGAAAGGACAGCCTGCCGGATTGGTTGCAGGCAGCGACGCGACCGTCAGCTTCCGCTTGAGCGATGCGCGCACGGGCACGCCTGTCACGGGCCTTCACCCGAGCGGTTGGATCAACTCAGGCAAGGCTGGCCATGTCCCCAACGAAGCGGAGTGCAAGGATCAAATCAAGTACCTGGCGGGCGGGCTGCTCAGCGCCCGCGCCGAGATTGATCTCAATAGTTATCTGGTCCTGACTCTCAACCACGACAACACTATCTCTGTCATCAACCCCCTGGTCTCTTTCAGCAAGACCAAACTTGAGAATTTGATAACGCTGCCGGGCAAGGGCGCGGACTGGGCTCTTTCGGCGAAGAAAGAGCTGCTCTACGTCACACTACCCGAGCAATCGGCGGTGGCCGTCATCAACACCCAGACGCGAAAGATCGTGGGCCAGATAATGATGGGCGAGAAGACCAGGCCCATGCGCATTCAGCTCCAACCGGACGGGCGCTACCTGTGGGTTGGACTTGACGGCTCCGCCAATGTCGCCGTCATAGACACGAAGACCAACAAGCTCGCTTCGACCATTGCCGTCGGAGACGGGCTGCACAGCGTAACGTTCACAGCCGACGGCCGCTTCGCTTACATCACAAACTCCGTCGCCGACACCGTCTCGGCCGTAGACACCAACACGCTCACCAAAGTGGCTGACCTGAAAGTCGCCAAGACGCCCGTCGCGGTCGCCTACAGCAGCGCGAGCAGGCTCATCTACGCGGCGTCAGTCAACGACGAGACCGTCAGCGTCATCGACCCTGCAAAGCAGCAGGTGATTGCGAACGTCAAGGTCGGGCGCGGCGTTGTGGCGCTCAGGTTCGAGCCCACAGGGCGTTACGCTTTCGCGGTCAATCAAGTTGATAGCACGGTCTCCGTCATAGATGCTTCGACCAACGCCGTCATCGGCATGACCGCGGTCGTCAAAGAGCCGGACCAGGTGGCCTTCACGGAAGGCTACGCCTACGTTCGCGGCCTGGCTTCGGAGAGGTTCTCGCTAATCGAGCTGCGCGAGGTCGCCAACGGCAAGGTTTCGCCCGTCAACGTGCAGGCCGGGCAGCGGCCCGCGACGGATGTGCCCGCGGAGATTGGGGTCGCGGATATGATCGCGCCGACGCCGGACGGCAACAGCGTGATGATCGCCAACACTGCGGACGGAATGTTCTACTACTACACAGAGGGAATGATGGCCCCGATGGGCAGCTTCAGTAACTACAAGCGTCGCCCGCACGCGCTGCTCATTCTCAACAACAGCCTCGCGGAAGTCTCGCCCGGCGTCTATTCCGTCCCGGTCAAGCTGGGGAAGGCTGGAATTTTCAACGTCCCGTTCCTACTTAACCAGCCGGAGGTCGTCAACTGCTTCCAGTTGAGCATCGCCGAATCCCCGAACCAGGAGACGGAAGTCGGGCGCACGGCCATACGCATTGAGCCG
>DATEMM010000458.1:0-4002 GCA_035275605.1 Pyrinomonadaceae bacterium | reverse complement strand
TTCCTTCAAAGATTGTTTTATCTTTTCTTCCCCGGCTTGCGCACACTCATACAGAATGAACTCGCCGCGAGCGAGCCGGGTTTCAGGCACGTCCAGCGTCAGCGCCCTCTCGATAAGAGCCGCCTTATTCCCCTCAGTTTTCAGCCCGTGCTTTCGCAGGACGCCTCGCAGGTCCTCCTCCTGATACCAGTAGTCCAGGTGTGTTTCATCGTCACACTGTTGAATGAGACCAGCCTTAATGAAACTCTTGAGGACGTCGCCGGGCGATTCCCCCAGTGCCTTGGCCCAATCCGGGAAGGGCCACCACTCCGGCATGTCAGGGTCTTTATCTATCGGTCTGGGGTTAAGAAATGAGATCAGGAAAAAGAGATGCGGGGCGTTTAATCTCTCGCTCATCGGAACGTTTATCCTCGGGACAAGGTACGCCTCTCTGCACTAAGCTGCGGCTGTTGATGATTACCCTAGCGCGTCGGGTCCAGGACGATCATGCGCGGCTCCGTCATCTCTTCCATGGCGTAGCGCACGCCCTCGCGCCCCGCGCCCGATAGCTTTACGCCGCCGTAAGGCATGTTGTCAACGCGGAAGGCAGGGGCGTCGTTAATCATCACGCCGCCGAATTCCAGCGCCCCGGCCGCACGGAAAGCGCGCCCCATGTCGCGCGTGAAGACGCCCGCCTGGAGCCCGTAGCGCGTGTGATTGGCTTCCGCGAGCGCGTCCGCGAAATCCTTAAAGGTCTGGATCGTGGCGACGGGCGCGAAGACCTCTTCCGAGCAGACGCGCATCTCCGCGTGCACGTCGGTGAGCACGGTCGCTTCGAGCAGCGCGCCCACACTTTTACCTCCGCAGAGGAGGCGAGCGCCGGCCCCGACGGCCTCTTTAATCCAGCTCTCGGCGCGCCTGGCCGCCTCTTCGTTAATCATCACGGAAAGCTCCGTCGCCTCGTCCAAAGGGTCGCCCGTCCGGAGGTTTTGCGCGCGCTCGACGAAGCGTGCGGTCCATTCTTCCGCGATGCGCTCGTGCAGGAGTATGCGCTGGGCGGAGATGCAGACCTGGCCCGCGTAGTTAAAGGCTGCGAGCGATGTGCGCTCAACCGAGTAGGCGAGGTCGGCCGTCTCGTCCACGATGACGGGGGCGTTGCCGCCAAGTTCAAGCGTGACCATCTTGCGCGCGGCGCGCTCGCGCAGGTGCCATCCGACTTCGGCGCTTCCCGTGAACGAGACCATCGCCACGCGCTCGTCCATCAGCACTAGGTCGATCTCTGCAATCTCCATCGGGACGATTTGCAAGGCGCTCTCGGGCAGACCGCTTTCGAGAAACGCTTCGCCGAGCATGAGCGCCGTGAGCGGCGTGCGCGGGCTCGGCTTGACGATGATTGCGTTGCGAGAGGCGAGGGCTGGCGCGACCTTGTGCGCGACCAGGTTGAGCGGGAAGTTGAAAGGCGTGATGCCGAAAATCACCCCGCGCGGGACGCGCTCCGTCCAGCCGACGCGCCCGCGCCCGAGCGCCTGCGTGTCAACGGGCACGGTCTCGCCTGTGAAGCGCCGCGCCTCTTCCGAAGCGAACGTGAAAGTCGCGGCGCAGCGGTCCGCCTCGCCGCGCGCCGCCCCTATCGGCTTTCCGGCCTCAAGGGCTATAGAGCGCGCGAAATCCTCCCGGCGCTCTTTGATGTAATCCGCGATACGTCTTAACGCTTCCGCCACCTCGTAACGCGCGAGAGCACGCATTTCGGTGGCGCTCGATGAAGCGGCAGCTACGGCTTCTTCGACCTCATCGCGCGAGGCGTAAGAGACGCGCGCAAGCATCTCGCCCGAGTAGGGCGAGCGCACTTCCTGGGAGTTTGCGGTTGTGCGCCACCGGCCGCCGATGAGAAGTGGTTTCGTCTCCATGATCGATGATGAAAGGATAGCACAACTTCAACGCGCCCGTAGGTCGTGTCCAAAATTGAATTACAGAACATGATCTGAGGGAAGCCGACCAAAAGCCCCGAAGGGGCGCAATATTGAAGCCTGGGGCATCGCCCCAGGGCTAGATGATAGACAAGACGTTAAGCCCTGAAAGGGCGAAATACATATTCCGCCCTGTCAGGGCTTGACGTTGAATGCTGTGCCAGGTTCCTGGGGCGATGCTCAGGCTTTCATATCTCGCTCCTTCGGGGCTCCCGGAGACTTCCCGCAGTTCATGTCATGTAATTCAATTTTGGACGCTACCCGCCCGTAGCGCACGTTGACGTTGCCGCTCTCGTGCCGCTACAATCCGCGCGAAGTTTCATTTTTCCAGAGAAGGCCGCCCGCGGGTTATCACGAAGCTCATGCGATTGTCACAGGCCGGATGCGCGCTCTTACTGCTTGCGCTGCTCTGCGTGGGAAGCGCGAGGGCGCAGCAGCGCCCGCTCCTGACGGAAGACGTGGACATCATCCCGCCCGGAACCTTGAGGATCGAGGCCGGGATTGATTTCGTGCAGAACGCTAAGTTCCCGCTCTCCGGCCTGACGGGCGATTTGACGCGTGTCGGCGTCATAGGCATCAACGTCGGGCTCTCGCCGAACGTCGAGTTCCAGATTAACGGCGTGGTGCAGAACGTTTTGAGCGTCAATTCCGTGACCGTCCCTTCGCCGATTCCGCTGGAGCTGGCGTCGGGCGTGACTTCCACCAACGACACGGGCGACTTCACGCTCTCGACCAAGATCAAGCTGCGCAACGAAACGCGGCACGGCCCGTCGCTCGGCTTCCGCTTCGGCGTGCAGCTTCCCAACTCGAACGAGTCGCGCGGCATCGGCCTCAACCAGATCAACGCCTACGGGACAATTCTGGTCGGGAAAAAGTTCGGGCGCGACGGGCGCGTCAACACGTTCGGCAACCTGGGCCTGGGAATCCTCACCGCGCCGCTCGAAGCTTTCACGCAGAACGACGTCCTGCTCTACGGCGCGGCGACCATCATCCGCCTGAACAAGCGCATCAATTTCGCCGGGGAGATTAACGGGCGGGCCAGCACGCGCCGCGGCCGCGCGCCGCTCGGCACCGAGTCGCTCTCCGAGGCGCGCCTGGGCATGCAGATCAAGGCTTCCGGCCTGCGCTTCGATTTCGCTGGCATCGCCGGCCTGACAGACTTCAGCCCCCGCTCCGGCGTCACCTTCGGCGTCACTTACGACACCCCGGTCGTCTTCGCGCCGGTCAAGTAAAAAAAGTGGTCAGTGGTCGGTGGTCAGTGGTCAGTTAAAAACAAACCCTTCGGCGCTCTTCGTCGCCTTTCTTTTAACTGACCACCGGCCACTGACCACTGACCACTGCCCTTTATGTTCGATTGGCTGCATTCCGCTCTTTACTGGTTTAATCAGACTTTCGGCGCTGTCGTCCAGTGGCTGGAGCAGTTCGTCATCGGCGTGCCGATCTACGTTGCCGGGCCTTCGATGGTCATCATCGGCGCGCTCGATTCTTCGCTTCTTTCGCTCCCCGAAATCAACGACTACCTGGTGGTGATGAGGTGCGCCAACGCGCCCTACGAGGTCTTCTACTTCCCGCTCTTCGCCGCCGCGGGCTCAGTCATCGGCTGCCTCCTGCTCTACACCATTATCCGGCGCGGCGGGCAGGCGGTCTTAAGGAAGCGCTTTCGCACGGAGCACCTGGAAAGGGTCGAGCGCACTTACGCGCGCTTCGGTTTCCTGGCCCTGGCGGTCCCCGCGCTTCTGCCGCCGCCGATGCCCTTCAAGATTTTCGTGGCGACGGCGGGCGCGCTCGAATACCCGCGCTGGCGGTTCATGCTGACCGTCATGATCGCCCGTTCGCTCCGGTACTACATCGAAGGCACGCTCGCGGTCTTCTACGGCAAGACGGTGCTGGACTTTATCAAGCGGTACGGCTTTACCATCCTCGCCATCGTCATCGCGGTCTGTCTCATCGGCCTCGTCGTCTATCTGATTCTCCAGCGCAGGCATCGCTCGGCGGAGAGCGAGGCCGCGCCGGAGACGACGGATTAGAATTCGGGAAAAGCGGTCTGCAAATTTCA
>DATEMM010000457.1:0-4498 GCA_035275605.1 Pyrinomonadaceae bacterium | reverse complement strand
TCGTAGATGTTGACGAGCGTGAAGGACGGGCTGGTGACTTCGTCCGTGTCAATCCCGAGCGCTCGCGCGATGCCTTTAGCAAAGATGGTCTTTCCGGCCCCGAGCGGCCCGTCTAGCAGGAGGACCTCACCGCCCCTGAGGTGCGCGCCGGTGTGTGCTCCCAGCTCGAAAGTCTCCTCGGGCGCGTTTGACGTCCAGCGGCCGGTCGGAAGGCCGGTGGTGGCGTGCGTGCTCATGGCTGCTCGCCCCTTGCGTCGAGAGCTGAAATCGCCGCGCCCAAACTCTCGCTGATGTCCGAGGCCGCGAGCGAGCGCACACCCTTCTTCGCCGCGGCGATGTCGCCCGCGAGTCCACCGACGTAAACGGCGGCGATTGCTGCCGCGAGCGCATCAGCCTCTTCCCCCAGCGAAGCGTAAGCCTGTGCCAGAAAGCCCGTGATGATGCCGGTCAGAGTGTCTCCGGCCCCGGCCGTGCCCAGCCCTGCGTTTCCCGTCGGGTTGACGAAGACCTGGCCCTGAGGGGAGGCGATGAGCGTCCGGGCTCCTTTCAAAATCAGGATGACTTCGCGCGCGGTCGCGAAATCGCGTGCCGCGCTGACGCGATCGGCGAGAGCCTCTTTGTCGTCCGCGCCCATTAATCGGAGCATCTCGCCAGGATGCGGCGTGAGAATAAGCGGCAGCTCCTTTGAGCCGCGCAAACTCTCAGGCCAGGGTGCGAGCGCGTTCAGGCCGTCGGCGTCAATCACGACGGGAACGCTTCGTTTCTCTATGACCCCGAGCACGAAGCGGCGCGTGCTCTCGTCCTCGTGCGAGAGGCCGGGGCCGATGGCTACAGCGCTCGCTCGTTGTGCCAGCGTCAGCGCCCGCTCGACTGCCTCAGAGCTAATCGCCCCCTGATTCGTTTCGGGGAGCGACGCCGTCATAATCTCAGGCATGGCGCGCGCAGCGGCAATCGGTTGCGCCGTCGCGGAAGTGGCAATCGTCACGAGCCCTGTGCCGGAGCGCATCGCCGCCCCTGCGCAGAGGACGGCCGCGCCCGTCATCTCGCGCGAGCCGGCGATGACGAGCGCGTGCCCATGCGTATTCTTGTAGGAGTCCGGCGCGTAACGCGTCTTGACGAGCCAGGCGCGCGCGTCCGCGTCTTCGACCAGGAAGAGTTGAGACTGCGCGGCCTCCAGCAGCGAGGGCGGCGAGCCTATGTTCGAGATGACCATCTCGCCGTTGTAGTGCGCGGCGGGGGGCAGAACGTTTCCGGGTTTGGCCGCAGTGAAGGTGACGGTCAGGTCGGCCTGAACGGCCGGGCCGACGGGCTCGGCTGAATCTGCGTTGAGGCCGGAAGGAATGTCCAGCGAGACGATGAGGGGGCGTTCGGTCTCCGGCCCGCGCTCGCGTGCGCGACGCAAGAGCGCCAGATGCTCTACGACCTGGCGGTGGACGCCTTCGAGCGGGCGCGAGAGGCCCGTGCCGAAAAGGGCGTCGATGATGAGATCGTAGCTGTGCCAGGCAATCTCTTCCCAGTCCGCGATTGTCTCGCATTCGGTGAAGGTCAGCGGCGGGGGCTGTGTGTGCGAGCCCGCTTCAAAGCTGGAGAGCGAGCGCGCCATCTCGAAATTCGTGCGGGCGTCACCCTTCGTTTCTTCGACGCGCCCGAAGAGCGCCACGTCAACGCGCGCGCCGGCCAGCCACAGTGCGCGTGCGAGCGCCGCCCCGTCGCCGCCGTTGTTGCCACGCCCGCAGAGGATGCGCGCGCGCTTTCCCGACAGGCCGTCAGGAAATTTTTCCCTGAGGGCCTTCAGCGATTCCGCCGCCGCAGATTCCATCAGGAGCAGGGAAGGCGTCTTGAAGCGCGCGGTCGTCAGGCGGTCAATCTCGCGCATCTCAGTTGTCCCGATGACTCTTTGCACATCGTGGATGATACGCAAGAAAGGCGAAAGGGAAAAGTGAAAAGGCAGGCGCGCCGGAGGATTCGCTTGCTTCCTCCGCGTAAAAACAAGACCACCTGCGAGCCGTTCTCAGGCCTACAGGTGGTCTCAGGAAAAAAGCAGGAGGACTGGTCTAGACGTCCGTCTCGCCTTTGGCTGCTTTGCGACGTTTGCGCGCGGCCGCGGCGAGCCCGGACAGGCCCGTCCCGAGCAGGAAGAGCGTGGCCGGCTCAGGAATGGCGCTCTGTTCGCCGGTGATCCCGGCTGACAGCTCGACGGAGCGGCCGGTTTGCACGAACACGTTGGCGACAGTCAGCGTGAATGACCCGCTGTTGACGCCGTCGTTGAACGTGAAGGTCTGGGTCGGATTAGTGAACGTGACGTTCACCCCGCCCTGATCGACGTTCGGCGAGACGCTGCCGTTGATGGTCGCCGTGTAAGTTGTGCCCTGGCCGCCTGCGATGCCTGACGGTAGCGTGAACGTCACATTTAAAGTGAACGATCCGGACTGCAAAGAACCGGGCGCCGTTTGCAGGAAAAACGTCCCCAAGCTGTTAGGCCCACTTAAGGAGCCGATGCCCAGAAAAGTTGTACCATTGAAGTTGGCATTGCCAGTGAATTGTAGTGGGGGGACACCCGTAACTGTCCCTGATGTATTGCCTCTAACCGTCACCTCATCGGCCCGCGCCACGCCTTGGCTCAGGGTGAGCAATACTAGAGCGGCTAAGCTCAGTGCGAAGGGTTTCAAAATCCCCATGATGCGAGTTCTCATACGATTAAATCCTCCGTGCCGGTCAAAACTGTTGTTCAGAAGCTATGAACGCACTCTGGGCCAATGCTTTGAAACATCCTGCGGGACCGGGGCAACGGGCACCTGCCAGATGTTTGTCGGGGCGACAGAGAAGCTGACACTTTCACCGACGCCAGTTGGAAGCAAGGAGAGTTCGGTTTCAATTACCTGACCGGCGCCGCACCGCCTGCCGATCAGAAGATAATTGCGAAAAAACAGATTCCTGTACCGGGACTAAACGGTTAATAAAATGCCGGTTCCAGAAATTCTGGAACAAGTTCGGATGGCTTCCAGGAAATATGAGGCCGCGAAAATAGCACAAAATCGGGCACAGGGCCAGAGGTTTCTTAGCTTATTCTGTGAAGAGGAAAACCTGACCGCATACTCTATTGCAGGCGCTAAGCCACGACGCAAAATAAAGCCACCCGCGAAATGGCCTTAACTCGCGGGTGGCTTCTGTTAGGAGCAGGAGGGTTAGATTTATACTTCTGTATCGCCTTTGGCGGCTTTACGACGTTTGCGCGCGGCGGCGGCGAGTCCCGAAAGACCTGTCCCCAGGAGGAAGAGCGTAGCCGGTTCGGGAATCGATGATTGCTGAGCGCCGGTAATCCGCCCATTCAGAGAGACGGTCTGGCCCGGGTCAATCGAAAGCGAGGTGACGCTGAAAAAGAACGATCCCTGACCGCAGGTAGTCTGCTGTCCGGGGACGCCACCCGTCGGATCGGGTTCGCAATTGGTATCGTTGAAGCTAAATAGAATCGGCGTCGGGTCGAAGTCTACGGCCACGCCGCCCTGGTTGTCGCTTCTAACACTTCCCGTCACGGTCGCGGTGAATGTCGCCTGGTTCGAGCCGTCTATTCCTTGCGGGGCGGTGAAGGTCACCAGCAAGGTGAACGGAGTGTTGAACGTGTTTTCGGCCGTGCTCAAGGTGAAAGAGCCCAGGTTGTTGAAGTTCGATCCCGGATTAGGATTACCGCCAAGCCCCCGAAAGCCGTTCGTCGTTGTACCCGAGAAAGTGGAGTTAGAGTAGGTCAGGCCTGGGACAGTAGCACTGGCTCCGGGTGTACACCCTACCCCGAAACAACCGTTGGTAAAGCCTGCGATAAAGACTTCGTCAGCCCGCGCCACGCCCTGGCTGAGCGTGAAGGCCGCGACGAGAGCAATGCCGAGCGTTAGTGGTTTCAGCATCGCCAGAATCCGAGTCCTCATAATTTTTTGAACCTCTCTGCCTTTTCTTAGTGACCGCACTCCAAATCGTGTTGTTTCAAACGTCTCGCAGAACCAGGGCAATGGTCAGGCTGTTAGACGTTCATTCCGGGCGACAGGCAAACCGCGCCATTTCAGGAATCTTTAGGGAAAAGCTCAGATTCCACTTTTCCGACTCGTGTTGAAACGCTGGTTCGCTAGAAAAATATTCCGAATCCCAATATGCAAATTAAAGAGCCAATAAAGCTATGGTTCCAGAAGATTGGAACTACTTAAAATGACTTCCAGAAAAAGTTTAAGGGCGGTGAAAATAGCATAAAGCCGGAGACAAAGCTATAACTTTGTTTCCGGCCTCTAAAAAGAGAAAAGACGGTCCGGTCCATCCAGGCTTGAGGGACTAAAAGCCCCCTGCCGCCCGCCTGCCGCTCCGCCAGCTAACCCGTTTTTCCTGTTCGGTAGCCAAAGTAAATAGCCAATCCCGCGCGTTCTCCAAAAAAGCTCGTTTAATTTTGAGAAATTTTTTTAATCCGCGGGAGAGAAGGAGGGGGTTGCAAAGCGTAGGGCCGGGACCAAGGTTCTAA
>DATEMM010000456.1:0-13553 GCA_035275605.1 Pyrinomonadaceae bacterium | reverse complement strand
AAGGGGCCGCGTCATCAGCATCGCCTCTTCGCGCGCTCCCCGCATAACTTTCGAGGCCGACGGGGTAACACACACTGAGCGGACGGCCGAAGGACATCAGGTCTTCACGCGCGCGAGCGTCAGCCGAAACCAGTTGGTAGTGAGCACGGACGGCAACAGCGACGACAAATTCAGCGTCTCGTTTGAGCCGATAGATAACGGTCAACGCTTACGCGTCATACGTCGAATTTATGCTAAAGAACTCAACGAGCCTGTGACTATTCGCAGCATCTACGACAAGGTGTCGGAGGTCGCTCACTGGGGAATCTACGGCGAGCCTGAGGTCGCGCCCACGGGGGGTCCTGAACTCGCGGCCGTGGGCAGCAAGGCTTCAGCGAGCGGCAAATTAACTCCGACCGTGACCGGGAGTGGAGATGCGGCCCTCCTCAGCAGGGCGCTGGAGGATTGGGTCGCCGCCACCAATGGGAGGAACCTGCGAAAGCATCTATCGTTTTACATGCCAAGGCTCAAGGCATTTTACCTGGCGCGAGACGTGACGCGCGACGCTGTGCGCGGCGAGAGGGCACGCGCTTTCGACAAAGCGGACCTGATAGAAGTTCGCGCAATAGCGCCGGAGACGATCTTCGTAGACGGCGGACGCGTCGCCATCATGCGCTTTCGTAAAAAATACTTAACGAAAAGCGGGGGACAGAGTCGCCGGGGGGAAGTGATACAGGAACTGCGCTGGCAGCGGACCGACCAGGGATGGAAAATCTTCAGCGAGCGCGACGTGAAGGTGCTACGTTAGTAGACCCACTGCACGCGTTATACGTTGAGGCTTGATTCGGCGAAGTGTTCCGTGGTCAGGAGAACCGCTTTACGGGGTCAGGCCGACGCGCCTGACCAGGTCCGTGAGTTTTCCGCTACGGCGCAGGCCGTCCAGCCTCGGGTCGAATTTCAACCACACGGGCCTCAGCGAGCGATCATGAAAGGCGCGCTCCAGCCATTCGAGCGCACGCGCCTCATCATTCAGCCCGGCCTCAAGGACGGCTATGCTGTAAGGCGGCACGTAACCCTTCTTCGCCCGCTCTTCCAGGTCAAGCAGCAGACGGCGCGCGTCTTGTGCCCGGCCCACTTTCGCCAGCGCGTGGCCCAGAGCGGCGTTCGTCGCCGCGTCATTCGGCGAAAGCTCCTGCGCCTTAGTCAATTCGTCAACAGCCTCTTTGCCCAATCCCTGCTCTTCGTAGCCCAGGCCGAGTATGACGCGCGCGACGGCGTAATTGGGCTCCATGTCGAGCGTCTTACGAGACTGCTGCACGCTCTGGTCGAACTCGTGCTTGAAGAAAAGGTAGAGGGCCAGGTTTGAGTTGAAGCTAAGCGAGAGCGGGTCGAGCGCCTGCGCCCGCTTCATCTCCGCGTCAGCTTCACCGGAGCGTCCGACGGCAAGCAGGTAGAAGGCGTACCACTGGTGCGCCTCGGAATAGTTGTCATCAAGTTGCAGGGAGCGCTTGAACTCCTGATCCGCGCCCGCGAAATCCCAGTCGTGCCGGAATTTGATGAAGGCGAGTGTCGCGTGGGCCTCGGCGAGCGCGTCGTCAATCTTCAGCGCCGTCATGACGGCGGCCCGGCCCCTGGGGACCGCCTCCTGTGCCATAGGCACACCGTACTCGTTGAGCCTGATGTAACAGTCGGCCAACCCCGCGTAAGCCAGGGCGTAATTCGGATCGACCTCTATCGCGCGCTGAAAATACTCTATGCCTTTCCTGAACCCCGCCGTGCTCCTCTTGTTCCAGAAGTAGCGCCCTTGCAGGTATGCCTCGTAGGCTTCCGCGTTCTCCGTGTAGCGCTTGCGCATCGACGCGCTCTCGCTGCCCGTGAGCTGTAGCGTCAGGGAGCGCGCCGCCTGGGCCGAGATAGAATCCTGCACGGCGAGGATGTCCGTAAACTTCTCGTCGTACTGCTCTGCCCATAGGGAAGCGCCGTCCGACACTCTCAGGAGTTGCACGGTGACGCGCACGCGGTCCCCGGACCGTTGAACCTTCCCGTCGAGCACGGCCTCCACGCCAAGCTCTCGACCGGCGGCCAGCGGGTCTTCGCCCGGGGCGCTGTAGCGCAGCACGACGCTCGTGGGCCGGACGCTAATCTGGCGACTGTTGCTCAGCTTGGTGATGAGGGCGTCGGCCATGCCCTGCCCCATGTATTCGTGCGCTGCCTCTGCGCTCAGGGGCTTAAAGGGAAGGATGGCGAGCGATTTGATCTCGGCACTTGCCACGGGCCGCTTCGCCCGGCCCGAAAGCAGGTAATAACCGACCGCTGCCGATAGTCCGAGCAGGAGGATGGAAGAGATTAAGACCCATCGCCTGGAAGGCCACGCTTTTCCGGCGCGCGAAGAGTCTTGGGGAATAACAGGAGAGCTCTCGGGCTTTTCATCAACGTGTTGTTGAGCGGCCTTTAATCCGTCGCGGTCGGCCGGGAGGATTTCGCCGGGCGGCTCGGGTAGACCAGCGCCCTCTTCAAGGGGCAGTTCCCTCACCTGACCGGCGAAGCGATAGCCGCGGCGCGGGATGGTTTCGATGTAAGATTCGCCCTCGGCCCCGCCGTTGAGGGCTTTTCTGAGCACGTAGATGTTCTGCGAGAGGTTGCCCTCTTCGACGAAGCTGTCCGGCCAGAGCGCCTTGAGGATCTCTTCTTTCCCGAGCACCCGCCCGCTGTTTTCCAGGAGCAGGAGGAGCGTGTCAACGACTTTCGGCGTGAGCTGGACGGGCTCTCCGTCGCGCAACAGGAGGCGGTTCGCGGTGTCGATCCTGAACGGGCCGAACTCGTATAAGCGCCTTGCTTGCTGCGACATAACCACTTTGAGAACTCTTTGAGAAATATTTGAGCGCACTGCTGAGGACTTCCGAACCGGGATAGGGGATAGTTTGCGAAGGCTCTCTCAGGAGATGCTTGCTGGCCTATCAGTAACCAGAAAGCGCAGTTTAGCAAACAAACGATTAGAAGGAGAAGTAAGGAGAAGTGAAGATGAAGACGTACAGAATCGAGCGTGTGATGACTTTCGCCGCCTGGGCGCTGGCCCTTTCCATGTTCATGCAGGCTAGCGCCCAACAAGCGCGTAGAGGGTCCTCTCAGCGAAAAGCCCGGACGGCTGTGCCAGAGGCCCGATTCAGTTCGGGCGAGAGCGCGCTAAAGATACCGCTTGACATTGATAACAACATCATTCGGATGCAGATCAGAGTTAATAATTCAAAGCCGCTCAAGTTCATCTTCGACACCGGCGCGACCCTCTCGGCTATCAATTCTCAGCGAGCAGCGGAATTAGGACTGAAACCACAAGGTAAAATGCGCGGTAACGCGACGGGCGGCGCAATTCACGGTTCTTATACGACAGGCGTTTCGTTGAGCGTTCAGGGCGCGGAAGTTTCCAATCAGTTAGTCGCTTTATTTCCGTTCAGCACGCCGCCTGGTTTTGAGTTTGATGGAGTAATCGGCTACGACTTCATTAATCAATTCGTCGTTGAGATTGATTACCGGAACAAAAGCATGAACCTGTATAACCCACGAACCTACACCTACTCTGGCACAGGTGAGGTCGTCCCGCTTTTACTCAAAGGGCGCAGGACTCCTCTCGTGCGCACGAAGATCGTGATGGAAGGGCGCGCGCCCGTCGAGGGCAGGCTGGAGGTGGACACGGGCTCGGACGGCACCTTCGTCATCAACAGCCCGTTCGTCAAGAGGCAGAAGCTGGTGCAATCTTTTCAGAAAACAGTCGCAGGCAGCGGGCGCGGGGCGGGCGGCGAGCAGAAACTCCTTTTCGGGAACGTCAAGGCAGTCGAGCTGGGGCGATTCGTTTTTGACAATCCGCCGGTCGGACTTTCGCTGGACACGGAGGGGAGCGGCGCGAGCGAGGAGAACGACGGGCTGATCGGCAGCGAAATCTTCCGCCGCTTCAAGGTGATACTCGATTACTCCCGCCAGCGCATGATTCTCGAACCGAACGAGAGTTTCAAAGAGCCCTACGAGCTTGATATGGGCGCTCTTCCCTTCGCTTCTCCTGTTTCTCTGACCAGACATTTGACAGCCGGGGCCGTCGTCAATATTGTTCTTCGAGACTTAACCGGCTGATGAAATCCTTTGTTCAGAGGTAAGAGATGAAAACTATCAATCACCCGGAAGTGCGGCGTATGTGGCTCGGCCTCTTTCTGGCGGCCCTGGTCTTTCCTCTACAGAGTTTGGCCCAGGCTCCCGCTGTGCAAAAGCAGGCGGACAACGCGTACCAGGAGGGCGCAGTTCTCTGGACGCAGACCGCTGGCGAGGCGCGCGCACTCTCCTATCAGGCATTCAACCTCGCGCGGATGATGTTGGACCGCGACCTGCAAATGAATCGCCGGAGCAGGATGAGGAGGGCGGTCGTGGTGGACGCCGATGAGACCGTGCTGGACAACAGCCCTTACCAGGCCATGCTCCTGAAAAACCGGCAGAGCTATGACTCGCGGACCTGGACCGAATGGGTCAAGCGCGAGGAGGCCGAAGCCATCCCCGGCGCAGTAGAGTTCCTGCGCTACGCCGCCTCGCGCGGCGTGCGCGTCTTCTACATCACCAACCGCAGCCTGGCTGAGAAAGAGGCCACGGCGGCGAATCTGAGGAAGTTGGGCTTCCCGAACGTCAACGACCAGACTTTGCTCGTCAGAACGGACCCCAAGACTTCGAGCAAAGAGGGCCGCCGAGACTCGGTCAGCGCGAGGTTTCGTATCGTGCTGCTGATGGGCGACAACCTCAATGACTTCGCGGAGGTCTTTGAGCAGGGCAAAACAATCGCGGCCAGGCTGGCGGCCGTCGAGCAGAACAAGGCCCTGTTCGGGAAGCGGTTCATAGTCCTGCCGAACGTGATGTACGGGGATTGGGAGAGCGCCGCTTACGACTATAACTTCAAGCTCACGGACGAAGAGAAAGCCGCGAAGAGAAGAAGTCTGCTGAGAACCTATTAAGACCGTGGGCCAGCGAATGAAGTCAAGAAAACCTTTCATCATTCTGCGGTCAAGCCTGCCCGCGCTGCTGCTCCTTCTCCTCTCTCTTCTTTCAGGCGGCGCTGGGGCTCAGCAGCAGCAGCGCGCCCAGGTGACTATCCTGCAAACCACGGATTTGCACGGGCACATCTACCCGATTGATTACTACACGAACAAGCCGGACATGAACGGGCTGGCCAAGGCGGCGACGCTCATCAAAGAAGCGCGCAAGGAGAATCCGAACCTCCTGCTGCTCGATTCCGGCGACACGATTCAGGGGACGCCGCTCGCCTACTATCACAACAAAAAGAATAACGCGCCGCCAGACCCCATGATGCTCGTGATGAGCCGCCTGAAGTACGACGCGATGGCCGTAGGCAATCACGAATACAACTTCGGCCTGACGGTCCTGGAGAAGGCGCGGCGCGAGGCGCAGTTTCCGTGGCTCTCCGCCAACACGTACCGCAAGGGGACGGAGCAGACCGCCTACGACCCTTACCTGGTCAAAGAGGTCGGCAATGTTCGCGTCGGCATCCTCGGCCTGACCACGCCGGGCATCCCCAACTGGGAGAACCCGGAGAACTTCGCGGGCCTGGAGTTTCGCGAGCCCGTCGCCGAAGCGAAGAAATGGGTCAGCGTTCTGCGCGAGAAGGAGCGCGTCGATCTGGTCATCATCTCGATGCACATGGGTATCGAAGAGGACTTGAAGACCGGCGAGATTAACCCTGGACAGGTTCCGAACGAGAACGCGGCCGTCGCCATAGCCGAACAGGTCCCCGGCGTGGACTGCATCCTGATGGGACACACGCACCGCGAGGTGCCGGCCCTCTTCATCAACAACGTTCTGCTGACGCAAGCGGACAAGTACGCTGACCGCCTGGCCCGCGCGGACTTTTATCTGGAGAAGACGGAAGGCGGGCGCTGGCGCGTGGCCGCGAAATCCGCGCGCACGATGATGATTGACGAGAAGGTCAAGCCGGACGAAGAGGTCCTAAAGCTGGCGGAGCCTTACGACCGCGAAACTCAGGGCTGGCTCAACCGGGTCATAGGAGAATCGGCGGCCGAGTTGACGGCGACGGATGCGCGCTTTCGTGACACGGCGATTCTGGATTTGATTCAGCGTGTGCAGATGGAGGCGGGCAAGGCTGACGTTTCGATGGCGGCCAGCTTCAACCCGCAGGCGCGTCTCCCCAAAGGGCCGGTCACGGTCCGGGACATCGCCGGGCTCTACGTCTACGAAAACACGCTGGTGGTGATTGAAGTCAGCGGTCAACAGTTGAAGGACGCGCTCGAGCATTCGGCGAAATATTTCCGCGCCTACGAGCCGAACAAGTCGGCGGCAGATTTGGTGGATGAAAAGATTCCCGGCTATAACTTCGACATCGCCGAAGGCGTCTCTTACGACCTGGACATCTCAAAGCCCGTGGGAGAGCGCATACGGAATTTGAGCTTCAAGGGCCGCCCGCTCGCTCCCTCGCAGAAGTTGCGGCTGGCCGTCAACAACTACCGCGTCAACGGGGGCGGCGGCTACACTATGTACAAGGGCTCGCCCGTCCTCTACCGCTCCGGCACAGAGATTCGCGAGCTGATTATTGACTGGGTCGAGCGTAACCGTCATATTCCCGCCGAGCAGACCAACAACTGGCACATCCTCCCGCGCTAATCAAATTTTTCCGCATCTGGAAGCCGTCTCCATCATTGCGCCATAGCCGGGAATATTTCCCGCAACAGAGCTCTGCCCCGTGCGTCAAGCTCCCGGAAGTCTACTTTTGGTCCTATGTGTACACGAAAGTAGACACATAAGAGGTCCACCTTACTTCTACAGAATATACTTCTGAGCAGTAGCTCACTATAAACTCAAGCATTCATCGCTCTGGGCTCTGCTGGAACGATTGTTGCTTCTCCTCAACACAGCGGTTCTTTTTACAGCAACGCTGCTATGAACCTGCTCTCCTGACCGGAGTGAGCCATAGCGGTCTCGTCATATATCTCTCTTTGGCCGGAGGCAAAGGCATCGCCGGCTACAAAAGGAAGCCCAGCCTCCGGACTTACTCTCACGCCGTAGGTTTCAAATCGAGGAGAAACAAAATGCGGACAAAGCTCGTCTCCCTGCTCAAAGTATGCCTCCTGCTCGTTATCTGTGCAGGGTCTCAATCACACATCACGGCGCAAGATAGAAAGAGCAACTTGCCCAAAGAGAACGCGCCGCAAAATCCTCTGCCGAAGGCCGCTAAGGTAGAAACGTCCGGCGGACAGAAGACGGAGAATCAGGCCGTCCGTGGACGCAAAAGGTCCGAGCCGCTACCAAAGACAGAATTGAGCGCGCCGACGCTGGGTGACTTGGCTCCCGTAGAGCGTGAAGATTCAACAACGCCGAAGACTGTTGACTCAACGAGGCAGAAGACCGGCAACTTAAACGCAGCGAAGACGGCTGCCATCTATGATGTAGGGATTATCCCCGGCGCTAACGGCTGCCCGCCTAATTCCGAGGCCATCGAAATCTACATGGATGATGAAGACGACAAGAACGCTAACAGCCACGGGGGATGGATCGGCGCTATTGTCCATAACAGGAACACGACCTTTAAGTTCTGTAGAGTTGACGGCGCAAACTTTCCGACGCCGAAGGATACCGCTTACGCCGTGCTGCAATTGAATACGTTCTGCCCGCCCAATTCCCAACCATTTTCAAGGTATTTCGACAACGAAGACTATGCCAACGAAAATAGCTATACGGGAAACATTTATCCGAGCGTCGTGAGGATTTTCCCGAATTCGAGTTTCGGCTTGCCCTCTTCCTCGCGCCTTTTTTTCTGCCTGTTCTTACCGCAACCGCAATCCACCATGCCCAGCTTTCCGGACTTCGGCATAGAGTACGGAGTCTTTGCCTCTAACGACCTTCCGGGGATTCTTAATTCAGGTTGGCTTCATGTTGACGACGAGGATGTCGATAACACGAACAGTTATGATAGTAGCTATTACTCCATGATCGGAGCGGCGAGCAAGATAATCTCGGGCAGCCTCAATACGGACATCAATATCGTCAAGGTGAGATCGGGCCCGACGATTCCCAAGCTATACAGCGTGAGTTTGAATACTTCGAGCGTCGTAGGCGGCAGTAGTTGCAACAATGTAGTGATCACGGTTTCTCTGGACGCGCCCGCGCTTCCAGGAGGTCAGCCGGTCTCTTTAAGCTCAAGCAATTCTAATATCGCCTGGATATTCGCGCCCAAGTATTTCACCATCCCGGCGGGGCAGACCTCTGAGAGCGCATCCTGTTTCATGGGAACAAAGAACGTCACTACCAACAGAAAAGTAACCATCACGGCGCTGGTTAACGGGCAAGCGGGCTACGTAGACCTGGACATAAATAAGTAACCGTGCAAATCCAGTTCTCCATGATATTTGGGCAAAGCTTATTTTTCCTCTGTTAATAAAAGCGGGCGGCCTCCGTTTAATAACTTGTGCATGATGTCGCCGTTTATAAATCGGCGCGCTGCGTTACTTAAACGAAGGTCCTAAAACAAGAGAGGGTTCAGAGGATTAATATGATTCGCAAGTACGTCTTTTTCATTCTATCGGCGTTGATGATTATCAACGCGGCGCAGGGGGCGCGCGCGCAGGGAAATTGGGCCGACAAATCCCCGCACCGGAGCGGCTTCGTCACGGCCAACGGAATCAAGCTTCATTATCTGGACTGGGGCGGCAAGGGCAAGGTCTTGCTCTTTCTGGCCGGCCTCGGCAACAGCGCACACATCTTTGACGACATCGCGCCAAGATTCACTGACCGCTTTCACGTGCTGGCGCTGACGAGACGCGGGCACGGCCAGTCCGACAAGCCTGCGACGGGTTACGACATTCCCACCCTGGCGGAAGATATTCGCCAGTTTTTAGATCAGATGAACATCAAGCGCGTGACTCTCGTCGGCCATTCATTCGCCGGAGATGAGATGACGCGGTTCGCGACTGATTACCCGGACAGAATCGACAAGCTGATTTACCTGGATGCCGCTTACGACCGCGCGGACCTGGCGTCGGAAGCTTTCTCCAAAAACCCCTTCCCCACTCCCCGGCCGTCCAAAGAGGAGATGGCTTCGCTCGCAGGTTACCGCGGGTGGTGGGAAAGAAACAGGGGCTTCTGGTCGGACGCGGTCGAGAATGATTTGCGCGAGACCTCCGTGGCGGCGGACGGGGCGATAAAGGCCACGCTGTCGCGCGAGGTCGGGCAGGCGATCTTCAAAAACGCCGCCGACTACCGCCCAGACTACACGAAAATCAAAGCCCCCGCCTTGAGCCTCTACGCGATTTACGGCCTCCAGTTATGGGTTCCGCAGGACGAAACGGCGCGGCGCAAGGCGCAGGAGTTTCTGGACAACGTCAACCTGCCTTACCAGAGAAAGAACATCGAGAAATTCAGAAAAGAGATGCCTAAAGGGCGAGTCGTCGAGATAAAGAATTCGCACCATTACCTGTTCATCAAGAGCCTGGACGAAGTAGTGCGCGAGATGCGTAAATTTCTGCGCTAAGGCTTAAGCCCGCACTACGCCATGACGATGCCGAAGTGCTCGCTCAAGACAGCCGCGTATTCTTCCTGACTCATCAACGTGCGCTCTTTTCGCCCGTCCTGCTCGGTCGTCGTGATGAGGCGCATCTCGCTCAAAGTGATGCGCCCGTCACGCGTCGCGAGCGAACAAACGCGCGCCTGTGTGAAATGCGACTGAGGGGAAGTCTGGTGGTAGCGACACATCTCTTCGTAATCGGCATATTCGTAGGGCCGCAGGGTGAAACGATACTGAGCCTCCCATTCTTCACCTTCATCGCGTTGCAGCAAAATAAAGTCAGGTCCTTCCAGGTCGATACGAAAAGCTCTGCGGCCCTGCACCTGCTCGCCGCGCTCATCCAGCAAGAGCGGCTCAAGAAATGAATCGCCGAAGCCCACGTCCACGAGCCAGCGCTCTTCCAGGTTGACGAGCAGCGTCATGTGATCGAATTCCGGGCCGAAGACGCCTTCATTGTTCGCCACCCGCGCCGAAAGCATACGGACATCAAAGCCCAGGGCGCGCAGTAACGCCGCGAAAAGACCGTTGGCCTCATAGCAGAAGCCGCCGCGTCTATGCTCGACAATCTTGGTGAAGAGGGAGTCGTCATCAAGCACGACCGGCTCGCCGGCATGTATGCTCAAATTCTCGAATGGCACAGCCAGCAGATGCGCGACCTGCAACGCGCGCAAGGTCTCTGCCGTCGGAGCGAGCGGCCCAACGTAGTTAATGCGTTCGAGGTATGCCTTAATATCCAAGCTACTTTCTCCTTACCACGATGCGGGCCCCTTAGAGGAAACGAATGCCTGGCCGGTTCGCTCCTAACCGGCATCAGGCATCTGGTCGAATTAGACGGAATTCGGATATCGAAGCGCCCGGCGATGAGTTCGGCGGCTTGCGCGATTATCATCTTTCGCTAATGGCGGCACGCTTGACTCGCCCGTCAAACCCGCCGCCCGAGGCCCACCAAGGAGATGCCGGATTGCCTGGCACAATGTTGATGAGAGGGGAGCTATCGGGCGGTCGGGTTGAACGAGTTGTTATGCCGCGCAGACCTTACTCAGCGCCCCGGCCCACTTGCTGACCACTACCTTCCCGTACATCTCTTCCTCTTTTTGCCTGCGAATTGCGCACGCGCGGCGGAACGCCCCGGCCTCGCCGTACTTCTTGATGGAGACGGACGTTTGGCCCTTCTTCTCTCTTCCGGCGTGCCAGGAAACCTGGTAAACGGCGTTCTCGTGTATAGTGCCGTCTTTCCCCTTGTACTTCTTGACCGCTCGCCGGACGCCGACGATGCCGCTATTGTTCCGCGGGTTATTCCCGACGACCACCCAATCGGTTCTAGGTTTTCCCAGCTCTTCCTCCAACTGGTTGCGGCACGCCACGGCCTTCTCTAAAGCGGCCTCTTTGCCGCCGTGAAGACTGTCGCTGATGAACTTCGACTTGGTGACTTTCTTCAGTCTCACCCTCACATACCACCCGACAGTCTTTCGCTCAGGACAATCAATGCGGCTGATACCCTTATGCCCACTCTTCGCCATAAATTCTCAAAGAATCCTCTCTTCAGATTAAATTGTGTGTGAGTACATAAGAAGTTATCTCCTTATGGCCCAGATGTCAAAGCCTCTGCGGGCGCGTGCATACTCCGGCGCGCTCGCTAAGGCTCGATGTCGAGCGATGCTTTGCCGCTCTCAGCGTCGAAAGGCACGGACGTATGCTCGTGCGTGATCATCCACTTGCCGTCGAGCTTTCGGAAGCAAATGGTCGAGCGCAGCCACATCGAGACCTCCTTCCCGTTGGTCATCGTCCCGCTGATTCTGTAAAGGTAATGGCAGAAGGCGACCCTTTCGCCGGCCGTGATGCTCAGGTCACGGACCTCGTACCCGATGGGGCCGCTGTACCAGGAGAGCCACTGCTCCGAACGCTCTCTGACCTTCTCTGCTCCGACGTATCGGAGCGGGTTGAGGGCGTCGAACGTCAGGACCTCCGGCGCGTGGTGAGCCATCAGCCTGTCGGCATCTCTGTCGTGGATTGCCTTAACCCTCTCATCAATCAGAGCGCGCAGTTGCGCTTCATCTTCTCTGTTTTCAGTCGTCATCTCGTTCCCCTTTGCTGAGTCTTCCTACTTCGCTTTGAGAAAAGTTGTCGCCAGCCCCGAAGGGGCGATAATTAGAGAGCCTGGGCCAGCGCCCCTGGGAACCTGGCACAGCACATAATACCAAGCCCCAACGGGGCGTCATATGAAAGCCTGGGGCAACGCCCCAGGAATAGATGCAAGTTTAAGGATCAAGCCCTGAAAGGGCGAAATACATATTCCGCCCTTACAGGGCTTATCATCAATGGCGACGTGTGACCTGGGGCGATGCCCCAGGCTATCGTATTGCGCCCCTTTGGGGCTTTCGGACGGATTAGATGGGCTTCTGATTTTAGTTTAGGACACTACTGATTACTTCTTTCGATGGCCTGACGGGCGCAGAGTTGTTATCATCGCTGGCTTAAATCTTAAGAAGAACTGACGAGGGGGAAACTGGTCATGGGTGTTAAAGAGAAATTCACGACGGAAGAGTGGAAGAGCCTGCTGAGGGCACCGATGCTGGTCAGCTACGCCGTCGCGGGGTCCGACCCGAGCGGCAAGGAAGACTTTATAAAAGAGATGTCCGCGGTCGCCGACGCGATTATAGAGGGTGGGCAGGGCGCGCGTCAGGACTCTCTTGTCAGCGCGGTCGTTTCTGAAATCGTCGCCAACGCAGATGACGACCAGCGCGGGCAGACCGAGAAAGTCTCCAATGCAGAAGTTAAAGGGAGGGCGCTGGAGAATTGCAGGGCCGTGGCCGGGCTGCTCCGAGAGAAGGCACCCGCGGAAGACGCGGACGAGTATAAGAAGTGGATCGTGCGCGTCGCCCACAGGGTCGCATCAGCAGCGAAGGAGGGCGGCTTCCTGGGTTTTGGCGGGACACAAATCAGCGACAGTGAAGTCGAGATCATTAACGAAATCGGGGCCGCGATTGAAGTGTAGCACCGCACCGGCCGCTCTAAATTCACATTGGTTTGGTTAGTAGCCGGGCGAGACTTTCATGCGTACTGGCCCGCGGCGTAGCCGGAGGCCCAGGCCCATTGAAAATTGTAGCCGCCCAGGTGTCCCGTCACGTCCACCACTTCGCCTATGAAATAGAGGCCCGGCACGCGCCTGGCTTCCATAGTCTGCGACGAAAGTTCTGAAGTGGAGACGCCGCCGGCCGTCACTTCGGCCTTCCTGAAGCCTTCGGTCCCGGAAGGCTCTATCCGCATCTCATGAATCTTCTGCGCGATGATGGCAAGCTCTGCTCTGTCGTACTGCTTGAGCGGCCTAGAGGGTGCGTAGAGTTCGCACCAGGCCTGTGCGAAGCGCCGCGGTAAGCGCTGGGAAAGAAGATTCAAGAGTTCTGTGCCGGAAGTCTCATTGCTCAGGAGAAGATCGAGGGCGTCTTCGTCCGGGAGAAGGTTGATAGAGATCGGCTCGCCCGGCTGCCAGTAGGACGAGATTTGTAGAATCGCAGGGCCGCTCAAGCCCCGGTGAGTAATCAGAATGTTTTCACGGAACTCCGTGTCGCGGAAGCTGACGCGAGTGTCGAGCGAGACGCCGCTTAAGGGAATCAACTGCTGTTGAATCTGCTGGGCCAGAGTTAAAGGGACCAGGGCCGGTCTGGGTTCTTCAATTCGCAGGCCGAACTGGCGCGCGATGCGGTAGCCGAAGTCCGTTGCCCCAAGCTGAGGGATGGAAAGCCCGCCCGTGGCTATGACGAGCGAGGCCGCGGCAAAATTCCCCCTGGTGGTTTCAATCCTAAACGCGTCCTCCTTCCGGACCTTGAGCACCTGAGAGCCGCAGAGGACTTCGACCCCGGCGGCCACGCACTCGCTCAACAGCATGTCAATGATCTGCTGCGAGCTTTTGTCGCAGAAGAGCTGGCCCAGTTTCTTTTCGTGATACGCGATGCCATATTTTTCCACCAGCGAGATAAAGTCGGAAGGCGTATAACGCGCCAGGGCTGACTTG
>DATEMM010000455.1:0-4233 GCA_035275605.1 Pyrinomonadaceae bacterium | reverse complement strand
CAGGCCCGCATCAAGCGCCTGCTGGAGTTGCAGCCGCCAGATCACTTCCTCGTCATCGATTCGGACAAAGAGCTGAGAGAGATTCTCATCGCGGAGATTAAGGAAGCGACTGGGTTCCGCGTTGCAGGTGCAGGCCCGGAGGTGTGCAGCCTGCCTTCGACGCTGGCGGGTGCCGCGCCAGTCGCGCTTTACGGACAGGAGGGCGAGCGCGTGCGCGCCGCGCTTCCGCCGGGGGCGAGTTGCTTGCTTCTGCACTCGCGCTCGGTCCCGGCTTCGATGCAGGGGCGCGAGCTCCCGCCGTCGGATGCTCTCGTGGCAGTCGTCTCTCACTGGCCGGAGTTCCTGCGCTGGGCGCGCACGATGCTGCTTGCCGCGGGAATCGACGGCGCAGCATTGAGCTTCCGCGACGCGCGCGAGCGAGGGTGGCAGAGGGGCCTGCGCTCAAGCGCGTTCGTCATCACGGACACGCTCACGGCCAGACAAATCCCACCGGGCTGCGACGTTCGCGTCTTTCGCGTCATCGCCGATTCCTCCATCGCCGAGCTACAGGAGATAGTCAGGCAGGCTTCCAGGGCCGGAAGGAAATCCAAAGAGCGTGAGCCTATCTTAGATCGTGAGCCTGCCTTAGACCCCAAAGAGGTCGAATAAAATAGCCAGGGGCAAGTGCGTGAGCGCGCCGCCCCTCGAATATCGTTAGAAAGGGTTTTAGACCCCAAAGGGGTCAAATATGATAGCCAGGGGCAACGCCCCTGGTTAGATACGTCAAATAGATTCCGACCCTGAAGGGGTCGCATATTCAACCTTGAGTATGCGACCCCTTCAGGGTCGAAAACATTTCTAACGCTAATCCAGGGGCGGCGCTCACCTACGGTTCGCTCTGCCCCTGGCTATCATATGTGACCCCTTCGGGGTCTAAAGCATATTCGGGCCCTTCGGGGTCAAAAAACAGGTTGATTCCCGGACTGGACTATCTAACTCGGCACCAGCCATTTATTTGATTCCAGGTTGAGAATATGAAATGCTATGCTCCTCCCCAAGTAACCCAATTATAAAGCCCGGCGTCAGCCGTTTTGAATTCCATGAATTCATCAGCCGGAAAATCCTTTGAATGCGCGAAAGCCGACGGCAGTTGAAAGGAAAGCTGTGAAGATGAAAAGCAGAAGGTTCTACTTGCGGGCCGCGGGCTGTGCCCTCTTTGTTCTTCTTTTCCTAGCCCTCGTTCCAGGGGGCCGGAACACCGCAGGAGCCTCGGGCGCGCGCGAGGACGCGCAGAAATTCATAGACCAGTTCACGGCGCAGTGGCTACAGTTGCGCTACGCCTACAGTCAGGCCTCCTGGAACTCCAACACCAGAATCGTCGAGGGCGACGAGACCAACAGTAAGGCCGAGAACGCCGCGCTTGAACGCCTCACGGCCTTCACCGGGAGCAAGCAGAACATTGAGCGCGCGACCGCTTTACTTAAGGAGCAGGACAAGCTGACTCCGCTCCAGGTCAAGCAGCTCAAGGGCATCCTCTACATGGCGGCCGAGTACCCGGAGGTCGCCAAAGATTTGGTCAAGGAGCGCATCGCTGCCGAGACGGCGCAGACCGAAAAGCTCTACGGCTTCGATTTTAAGATTGACGGCAAGAGCGTCACGCCCAACCAGATTGACGAAATCCTGCGCACCTCGAATGACCCCACGGAGCGGCGCAAGGCCTGGGAATCGTCCAAGGAGGTGGGCAAGGTCTTGAAAGACGGTCTAGCGAATTTGCAGAGGCTGCGCAACGGGACCGTCCGCCCCTTAGGCTATAGCTCCTACATCAACTACCAGATTTCCGATTACGGGCTGACGGGCGAGGAGATGTTGCAGCTCCTCGACAAGTTCAACCGCGAGTTGCGCCCGCTCTACAGAGAGCTGCACACCTACGCGCGCTATGAGCTGGCGAAGCGCTACAACCAGCCCGTGCCCGATCAACTCCCGGCCGACTGGCTGCCAAACCGCTGGGCGCAGGACTGGAGCCCTATGGTCACGGTCGAGGGCATGAACGTTGACGACGCGCTCAAGGCCAAGACTCCGCAGTGGATCGTCGAGCAGGCCGAAGCCTTCTACGTCTCGCTGGGCTTTCCCCATCTTCCGAAAAGCTTTTACGAAAAGTCGTCGCTCTACCAGCTCCCGCCCAACACGCCTTACAAGAAGAACACGCACGCCAGCGCGTGGCACCTTGACCTTCAGAACGACATCCGCTCGCTGATGAGCGTCGAGCCCAACGCGGACTGGTACGAGACCGCGCATCATGAGCTGGGCCACATCTATTACTACATCAGCTACACCAACAGTGAAGTCCCGCCGCTCCTGCGCGAGGGGGCGAACCGCGCCTACCACGAGGCCATCGGCACGATGATCGGGCTCGCCGCGATGCAGAAGCCTTTTCTGGAGGGGCGCGGACTGGCACCTCAGAGCGCGAAGGTGGATCAGACGCAGGTGCTCTTGAAAGAGGCGCTCAACTACGTCGCCTACATGCCGTTCGCGACGGGCACGATGACGCGCTTCGAGTATGACCTTTACGAGAACAACCTGCCGAAGAACGAGTACAACCGGCGCTGGTGGGAGTTGGCCCTCAAGTATCAGGGCATCGTCCCGCCCTCTGCGCGCGGCGAGGAGTATTGCGACGCCTGCACGAAGACGCACATCAACGACGACGCTGGGCAGTACTACGACTACGCCATTGCCAACGTCCTGCTCTTCCAGTTGCACGATCACATCGCGCGCAAAATTTTGAAGCAGGACCCGCACGCGACCAACTATTACGGGAGCCGCGCGGTCGGTGATTTTCTGAGGAAGATCATGTCGCCAGGGGCCTCGCGCGATTGGCGCGCGGTGCTGCGCGAAACGACCGGCGAAGATTTGAGCGCGCAGGCGATGCTCCGCTACTTCGAGCCGCTCACGAACTATTTGAAGAAGGTCAACGCCGGGCGGAAATACACGCTGCCCGAAATTTAACGACGGCAAGCCGCAACCACCATGAAAAAGAGCAACCCGAACGCACCCGGACGAACCTCGCGGCGTCAGTTCGCAACCTCAATCGCCGCGACACTCGTGGCCGCGCCGCTCGCGGCCAGACTGGCTAAGGCGCAAACGCCCGCGAAAAAGGACCCGGCGGCCCCGCCTAACCCGCAGCCCACGCCTACGCCCTCAAAGCCTACGCCGCTCGCAGAGGCTTACGCTGAGGTGGCGCGCGTGCGCTTTGGCGAGAAGCTGACGTCAGAGCAATTGGAGCAACTCAAGAAAGACATGGACGGCAACGTCCGCGCGGCCGACCGCCTGCGCGCCGTCAAACTCAAGAACGGCGACGAGCCGGATTTCATCTTCAGCGCGGGTTGATCGGAAGAAGAATTGAAGAAAGATGGCTTTACCAAAGATGGTCAATCGCCCTACCCCTCGCCTAAGGCTCTGCGTCCCAGGGCGACTCGCCCTGGCGGCGTCGCTGCTCATAATTCTGGCCGGCCTTCTGCCCTGCCAGGCCGCGTTCGCAGTCCCGCAGAGCAGCCGTATCAAAGGAAGAGTTGCCGCCGTCACCGCCGACAAGCGCGAGCCCCTTTCCGGCGTCGTCGTCACATTGAAAGGCGATGCCCTACAGGGCCGCGCGATTGAGAGCGTCAGCGATGAAGAGGGCAGCTACGTCTTCGATGGCCTGATCGCGGGGGATTACACAATCACGGTCGAACTCCAGGGGTTCGAGAAGTACGAGCAGAAAGTGATGGTCTCCATCGCGGCCTCGGTTGACCTGAACATCCTGCTCAACCCGCTCGCCCCGCGCGAGAACGTCACGGTCCTGGCCGAGGACCGCGAGACGCGGCAGACGGAATCGAGCCTGCCCTCGCAGGTCACTACGCAGACCTTGCGCAACGCGCCGCTGGCCAGGGAGAAGTACCAGGACGCGCTGCCGCTCCTGCCCGGCGTCGTGCGCGGCCCCGACGGGATGCTCAACGTCAAGGGCGCGCGCGCCTCGCAAAGCGGCGTCCTCGTCTCCAGCCTCAACGCCACGGACCCTGTGACGGGGAACGCGGCCGTTGACCTTCCGCTTGAAGCCGTCGAGCTGGTTCAGGTCTACTCGAATCCTTATTCGTCCGAGTACGGCAAGTTCACAGGAGCGGTCACAGCCATCGAGACCCGCTCGGGCAGTAACGACTTCAGGTATCTGCTGACCAACGTCCTGCCGCGCCCGCGCCTGCGTGACGGTAAAATCTACGG
>DATEMM010000454.1:0-11796 GCA_035275605.1 Pyrinomonadaceae bacterium | reverse complement strand
GAGAGCCTGGACGCTCGCCTCGTAGATGCGCTCGTCGTAGCGCACTTCAGTCGTCATCCCCGCCGCTTCAAGAACGCGCGCGATCGTTTCGCGGGTCCGTCGCGCGGGCGAGCAAATCACCAGGTCGGGGCGAATCTTCTGCCTGCGCATGAACTCTCCCATCAGCGGTGCGGCCCGCCGGCCGCGTTCGTTGAGCGGGCGCTCAAAGTCGGGTAGGGAAGCATCATCCCAGCTCGATTTGGCGTGTCTGAGGAGCAGCAGCTTTTTCATCTGCGGGAAAAGTTGACTTCTAAATGAGGGCTGCTTCTTCCACCGGCGGCTGGCCGTCTTCTTCCGGTTGACGGTGCTCGGAGAGGACCTTGAGCGTCGTCATCACGTCGCGGTGGGCAACGTGCTTTTTGCTGCGCCCCGGCGCGGAATGCAGCACCACGTCGTTGATGGAAAGAATGCCTTGCAGCACGCCCTCGTCGCTGACCACGGGCAGGCGGCGAAGCTGCGCGCTCTGCATCGTCTCCAGCGCGTCCTTGATGCGGTCGTCCGGCGCGCAACCATAGACTCGCCCCGAGATGACTTCGCTGACCTTTATCTGAGAGGCCAGTTTATTCCTCGTGGAGACAGCCATGCAGATGTCCCTATCCGTAATCATCCCGATTACCCTGCGCTCTGCGTCCACCACGGGAACCGAGCCGCAGTCTCTTCTCCACATGATCGTGGCCGCCGCGCCAAGATCGCTGTCGGGGCTGCAAGACTCCACGTCGGCCGTCATAATATCCTGCACTCTCATCTCGAATCTCCTTAAAGATGCGTTTAACTTTGCGCCAGCGAATCTTCTCTTCGCTTAGTCTTTACCTGAAGCCGAAAGAGGGGCGCGAAAGGCTTTTGAGTAGAGCTTTATCCAGTGTCTTTAAACTTTCTCCGAAGTCTTTTAGCACAACTGGGCTTCCGGGCGATAATGTTTGCGGGAGGGTTGTTGCCCGCGCGCGCCTTTCGTGGTGTAATCAACCTCTAGAACCAAGAGACAGGGAAGGGGTTGGCGGCGCAACTTCCAGTAGAATTGCGCGCCCGCATGCGTGTCCAAGCTTAAGAAAGTCAGCGCCCACGTGCTCGTCTGCCAGCATAAGACCTGCCGCAAGCAGGGGGCCAAAGCCTCGTCAAGGGCCCTGAAGCAGGCGCTCAAGGAGAGCACGCTCGCGGGGCACGTCATGATTACGAAGGTCAAGTGCCTGGATCAATGCGGGCGCGGCCCCGTCTGGGCCGTCTACCCGGACGGAGTCTGGTACGGAGGTGTGGACGAGGAGAGCGCGCGCCGGATAGTGACGGAGCACCTGGAGAAAGGACGCGCGGTCGAGGAGAGAGTGCTGCACGAGATGCAGCCCTGTGAGCGCGAAGAGAGATGAGCGGACGCACGATAGTCGTCGGGGACATACACGGCTGCTACGACGAGCTGGTTGATTTACTGGACAAGGCCGGGCTCGGACCTCTCGACAGGGTCGTCTCGGTCGGCGACCTCATCGTCAAGGGCGAAAAGAACCGCGAAGTGCTGGACCTCTTCATCGAAGACGAGCGTTTCTCGGCCGTGCTCGGGAACCATGACCGCGCGCTCCGGCGTTACTGGAAGGGCGAGCCAGTCTCCCTGAAAGAATCGCAGGAGAAGACGCGCGCCGAGCTTGAACCGGACGAGGCTCGCTACAGCGCATACATACAGGGGCTTCCCCTGATGATTGACCTCGGCTCGCACCTGGTAGTCCACGCGGGCGTTCGTCCTGACGTTGCCTTGCCGGGGCAGATCGTGGAGGATTTGACGGAGCTTCGCACGCTCGGGGAGGACCGCACGAACCGCGAGGGCGTCCCGTGGTACGAGCGCTATGACGGCGAGAAGATAGTCCTCTTCGGCCACTGGCCAGCGCCCGCGCCGAGACTCGGCCCCCGCGCCATAGGACTTGATACCGGCTGCGTTTACGGGTATGACTTGACGGCCTACGTCGTAGAGACGGGTGAGTTTCTGAGCGTTGGGGCCAGGCGCGTTTACGAAGAGCCGAAGCGCCGCGTAAATTAAGAGCGCCGCTTGCCGCCGGTAGATTACAGGGCCGTAACACGCGGAGGTTAGAGTCAGCCGCCAGATGATTACCTACGGACATCACCGCTTCCCCGGAAAACTCTTCGTCGTCGAAGGTACGGACGGGAGCGGGAAATCTACCCAGCTCTCGCTTCTTTACCAATGGCTTAAGGCCGAAGGCTATCCGGTCTTTTTCTCGGAGTGGAACTCTTCGCCGCTCGTCAAGGCCACGACCCGGCGCGCCAAGAAGCGACGGCTGTTTACCCCTACCACCTTCTCGCTCCTACACGCCACGGACTTCGCAGACCGCACCGAGCGCGACATCTTTCCACCGCTCAAGGCGGGCGCAATCGTGCTCGCGGACCGCTACATCTACACGGCGTTTGCGCGCGACGTGGCCAGGGGCTGCGACCGCGCCTGGGTGCGCCAGATTTACAGCTTCGCCGTTCGGCCCACGGTCAGCTTCTTCTTCCGCGCGCCGCTCGATGTCGCAGTGGACCGCATTCTCTCGGCCCGGCCCAGGCTCAAACATTACGAGGCGGGGCTGGACATGGACTGGGCGGACGACCCCGAGGAGAGTTTCGAGATTTTCCAGGGGAAGATTCTGGGCGAGTACGACCGGATGGTGGATGAGTTCGGCCTGACGGTGATTGACGCGACGCGCTCGATTGAGAAGCAGCAGCGCGAGATGCGAGCAATCGTCAAAAAACATCTCAACAAAGAAGGAGCCGCGCCCGCACGATGAAGGAGATGAAATTCTACGGGACGCCGCTCCCGGACGTCGAGCAGGAGCCTTACACCGGCAAGCTGATCGTGATCGAAGGGGCGGACGGCGTCGGGCGCTCCACGCACACGGCGCTCCTGCGAACGTGGCTGGAATCGCGCGGCCACGCGGTCCTGGACACAGGCATGACGCGCTCCGTGCTGGCCGGGCGCGGCATCAAGGAGGCGAAGCAGGGGCACACGCTAGGGCGATTGACAATGCAGCTCTTCTACGCCACGGACTTCGCCGACCGGCTGGAGAACGAGATGCTGCCGGCCCTGCGCGCCGGTTTTATAGTGCTGACGGACCGCTACATCTACTCGGCGATTGCGCGCGCGGTCGTGCGCGAGGCGGATCCCTCCTGGGTGCGAGCCATCTATGGAATTGCGCTCGTGCCGGACGCCGTCTTCTACCTCAACATCAGCTCGGCGGAAGAGCTGGTCACGCGCGTGCTGGCTTCCGGCCGCGGCTTCGACTACTGGGAGTCGGGCATGGACCTCTATCTTGGCGAAGATTTCTATGACAGCTTCGTCGAGTACCAGACGCGCATGCTGCGCGAGTTCGAGCGGATGAAGAAGGAGTATGGGTTCCGCGTTCTGGACGCCTCGCGCTCGATCAACCGCGTCGCCGCTGATTTGCGCCGCGCCGTCGCACGCGTCATAGACGAGGGAGCCATCGCGACGCAGCAGCAGCCTGCCGCCGGTCCCAAGCTTCGCTCCGTCAGCTAAGGGGTCTTTGAAGGGGCGGTTGATTAAAGAATAAGGAAACATCTCGCCGTTGAAAATCGCAGCCATAGACATCGGCTCAAACTCCATCAAACTGGTCGTGGTCGAAGCCGCTTCGAGCGATTCGTTCGCCGTGCTGGCGCGCGAAAAGGAGGTCGTCAGGCTCGGCCATGACACGCTCCGCGAGGGACATCTTTCGCCCGCGGCAATCTCCCGCGCCGCCGCCTGCATCGGGCGCTTCCGCGCAATCGCCGAGGCGCGCGGCGCGGAACAGCTCGTCACCATTGCGACCGCTTCAGTCAGAGAGGCGCACAACTCCGCCGAGTTCATCGACGAAGTCCAGAAGCAGACGGGCTTGCGCGTGGAAGTTCTCTCCGGGGTCGAAGAGGCGCGCCTGATAGGGCTGGCCGCCGCGCGCGGCTGCGGGGCTGGGAGCACTGGACAGCTCAACATAGACATCGGCGGCGGCTCGACCGAATTCTCGCTCGTCATTGAAGGTCTGCCCGCCGAACTCTTCTCCGTCAAGCTCGGCGCGGTCGGGCTGACCGAGCAGTTGATTGCGAACGACCCGGTCAAGCCAAAGGAGCTGCGCGCGCTCAGAGAAGAGATTCGTTCCGCGCTGGAGCGTCCGGCCCGCGAGCTGCGCGGAAGAATCTGGCAACTTGTGACCGGGACCTCCGGCACAATCATAGCCATCGGCGAGGCACTGCGCCTGCGCCGCCTGCGCTCCGTCCTCCCTGGCGAGCAGAGCGCGCAGCCGGCGGGCGCGGAGATTAAGCTCGCTGAGCTCGAACGCTTTAACGAGCGCATGGCCGTCATGGACTTGAAGGGCCGAAGCTCCGTGCC
Organism: Pyrinomonadaceae bacterium; assembly: GCA_035275605.1. Classification (GTDB taxonomy): domain Bacteria; phylum Acidobacteriota; class Blastocatellia; order Pyrinomonadales; family Pyrinomonadaceae; genus QHXM01. The sequence goes on along the minus strand of DATEMM010000454.1, from coordinate 7,406 downwards.
GGGCGTCACGGCCCAGCGTGCCGAAATCATCGTCGCGGGCGGACAGATTCTGGAAGGCGCGATGCGCGCGCTTGGCATCAACGCCTTGCGGACCTGCGACTGGGCCTTGCGCGAGGGTGCGATTATTAACCGCCTGCGAGAGATGGAGGCTGAATCGCGCCCGCCTGTGCCGGACACGTTCGACCCTCAACTGCTAGGCGTCCACGCCGTCGGCCGTCGCTTCGGCTACGAAGAGGCCCACGCGCACCAGACGGCCGCGCTCGCCGAAAAAATCTTCGACCAGTTGGCCGGTCATTACAAGCTCAGCCGCCATCAGCGAACGCTCCTTTCGGCGGCGGCGCTGCTCCACGACGTCGGCTACCACATCGCGCACGACGCGCATCATCGCCATTCACTCTATCTCATCAAGCATTCCGAGCTGACCGGCTTTTCCGAGGCGGAGCGCGAGGTGATCGCCAACGTCGCGCGCTATCACAGGCGCGCTCTGCCGAAAGAGCGCCACCCGGACTACGCCGCGCTAGGCTACCAGGACCGCGAGACTGTCTGGCGTCTGGGAGGAATCCTGCGCCTGGCAGATGCCCTGGACCGCGGCCACGACAACAGTGTGAGCGACCTCGTAGCGGAACGCTCCGGGCGCGAGATTCACCTGGAGATAGTGAGCGCGCACGGCTGCGAGAAGGAAATCTGGGCCGCCCAGCAGAAGCGCGACATGTTCGAAGCGGCCTTCAATTGCAAGTTATTCATCAGCCGCCGCGCCCTCGCGAGGAGGGCGTGAAAGGACAGAAGTCAGAAGTCAGGAGTCAGAATTCAGAATGAAAGGCTGAAACCCTCTTTCTTTTATTCTGGCTCCTGGCTTCTGACTCCTGACTCCTGCTTTACGTTATGGCCAAGGCGAAAGAGATTGCGGGGCTTGATTGCGGGGCGGAGGCGCGTGCGGGCGTTCGCCTAGTTCTGCTGACGCGCCTCGAAGAAATGTCGGCGTTCCGCGCGGCGGCCGTTGACCAGGGCGACATTGCGGGCGTCCACGACATGCGCGTCGCCTCGCGCCGCCTGCGCAGCGCGCTCGGCGATTTCCTGCCCTATCTACGCAAGCGCAAGCTTCTACAGTCGAAGGATGATTTGAAGCGCGTGGCCCAGGCGCTTGGCCGCGTCCGCGACCAGGACGTGGCGATTAACGCCCTGGAGGAGTTGGCCGCACAGGCTCCGCCCGAAATCGCTGCGGGCATCGGGGAGTTCGCCGCGGAGCGACGGATGAAACGCGACCGCGAGCGCTCGGGACTGAACGATTGGCTGACGGAAGAGCGCCTGGCGGAAGTTTTAGAGGAGTTCCATGATTCGCTCGAACGCGGCCTGAAGGATTCGCGCGGGCGTAAACGAGAAAGAGCGCATGAGGGGATGAGCTTCCGCGAGGCCGGGCGCGAAGTAATCCGTGCCAGATTACGCGAGCTGCTGGACTTGAGCGAGAGCCTTTACAGGCCGCTCAAGTCGCGCCCGCTTCACCGTCTGCGAATCGCTGCCAAGAGGCTGCGCTACGCCCTGGAGCTTTTCGCACCGTGCTGGTCTGAGCCCCTCATCCCGTTCGCCAAGGAGATCGCGCGGCTGCAAAAATCGCTCGGCGAGCTTCACGACAGCGACCTCTGGATTAAAGAGCTGGGCGAGGCGCTTGCCGACAGCAAAGATGAATCCGGGGGCGCGCCCGAACGAAGCGCCGCCTTCTGGCTCTTAGATCATTTCGTCGGGAAGCGCGACGGCCACTTCCGCGACGCGCTCGCGCGCTGGCGCGAATGGGAGACGACGGATTTTCAGGCCCACATCCTCGCCGCGCTCGAAGACCGCGCGCCCGCCATCGAGCCTGCTTCACTCGACACGACTGCGGACGTCGAAGAACAGCAAGGTTGAATAGTTAAGATAGAGCCCAAAACCCTCCGCTCTCTTCCTCTGGCAGATTCAAACAGCGAAATCCATTTGGGGAATAACGCTTGCTAGAACTAGAATAGGTGTTGAAGCAAATATCTCTCCCGCTAATCGCTTTTACGCAGTCAGGGCCAGCGGCCCTTTAGCTAGGGAACTTAAGGGGCCTGCGGCGGCGCCAGATAAATTCGATATAATTTGTGCTTCTATCTTCGATGTAGGGTATTCTACGCAACTGAATGACGACAGGTGAAAGCAAACAACCCGTAGCGGCGGAGCAGCAGAGCCAGGGGGACACCCAGCAGATTACGCTCCCGCCGAAATTGCAGGGACCGGACTTTCTCATCAACCGCGAGCTGAGCCTGCTGGAATTCCACAGGCGCGTGCTGGAAGAGGCGCTCGACGAGAGTCAGCCCTTGCTCGAACGGCTCAAATTCCTCTCCATCTTCTCAACCAACACGGACGAGTTTTACATGATCCGCGTCTCGGGCCTCAAGGAAGCGCTCGAAGAAGAGGTGACGGACCTCTCGCCCGACGGCATGAGTCTCACCGAGCAGCTCGCGGCGATTAAAGAGATGATGCTGCCGATGATTGACGAGCAGATGCGCTGCCTGCGCGAGGAGATTCTGCCCGGCCTCAAAACGGAAGGCGTCGAGATCGCGCCTTATGATTCGCTCTCGGATGATGAAAAAAGCCAGCTCGATGAATACTTCACCGAAGATGTTTTCCCGGTCCTGACGCCGCAGGCCGTTGACCCGGCTCACCCCTTCCCATATGTCTCCGGCCTCAGCCTCAACCTGGGCCTGATGGTCGAGCCTGTGCCGGAGCACGGCATCACGCGCTCGCTCACGGGCGAGGTCGAGTCGCGCTTTGCGCGCATCAAGGTTCCGCCGCTCGTCCCGCGCCTGGTCCGCGTCGGCAAAACGGGGACGAGGTACATTCTTCTCGAAGAGTTAATCTCGGCCAACGCCGAGTACCTGTTTCCCAGGATGCACGTCAGCAAGGGCCACGTCTTCCGCGTCACGCGCGACGCCGACATAGAAGTCAGAGAGGACAAGGCCGCGGACCTTCTCAAGGCCATCGAGCAGACTTTGCGCAAGCGTCGCTTTGGCCAGGCCGTGCGCCTCGAAGTCTCTAGGACGATGCCGGACGAGATGGCCCGTTACCTGGCCACTGAGCTGGAGTTGACGGCGGACGACGTTTACTACATTGACGGCCCCCTTCGCGTCAACGACCTGATGCAGCTTTATAAGCTCGACAAGCCTAAGCTCAAAGACCGGCCGCTCAAAATCACCGTCCCCAAGTTCATCAAGAACGAGGATTCGGTCTTCGAGGTCGTCAAGAAGCAGGATATACTCCTGCACCATCCCTACACTTCCTACTCGACGGTCGTTAAATTCATAGACGCGGCGGCGCACGACCCGGACGTCCTCGCCATCAAGATTTGTCTCTATCGCACGGGGCAGGACTCGCCCATCCCGCAGTCGCTGATTGAGGCGTGCGAGCAGGGCAAGCAGGTGACGGCCATTGTCGAAATCAAGGCGCGCTTTGACGAGGAGTACAATATCGAGTGGGCGAAGCGGCTGGAAGAGGCGGGCGTCCATGTCGTCTACGGCGTGGTCGGGCTGAAGGTCCACTGCAAGGTCGCGTTGGTCGTCCGCCGCGAACGGGACGACGACCTGCGCCGCTACGTGCACATCGCCACCGGCAACTACAACCCCGTCACGTCAAACTTCTACACGGACCTAGGCATCCTGACCGCCAACGAGGAGATAGGAGCGGACGCTTCCGAGCTCTTCAACTTCCTGACCGGCTATTCGCGGCAGAAGGAGTATCGCCGTCTGCTGGTCGCGCCCGTTAATCTGCGTGACAGCATGATCGCGCTCATCAAGCGGGAGACAGAGCATGCCCGTGCGGGACGTCCAGCCCGCATCAGCGTCAAGATAAACAGGCTCGCCGACGTCGAAATCATCAACGCCCTCTACGAAGCTTCGCAGGCCGGAGTGCCGATTGACCTGATCGTGCGCGGGGTCTGCATGCTGCGCCCAGGAGTCCCCGGCCTCTCCGAAACGATCTCGGTCCGCAGCATTGTCGGGCGACTGCTTGAACATAGCCGCGTCTACTACTTCCAGAACGGCGGCGAGGAAGAGCTTTACACGGGCAGCGCCGACTGGATGTCGCGCAACTTCGACCGCCGTGTGGAGGTGATTACGCCTGTCTACGACGCGGACCTGAAAAAGTATCTGAAGGATGTCGTGCTGGCCGTCTACCTGAAGGACAACGTGAAGGCGCGGCTGCTGCTGCCTGATGGCAGCTACGAGCGGATCGCGCCCGCCCCCGGCGAAGAGACGGTGGATAGCCAGATGCACTTCCAGAACAGCATCGGCTCAGGCTTCTAAGCTTTCTTAAAATCGAGCAGGCATTACTCCAAAGGAAGGAATAAGAGACAGAGCATGTTCACACGACAGAGACCCTGCAAGGTTGCGGTATTCACCATCGCACTCCTTTTAAGTCTCTCCTCGGCAGTCATCGCGCAGGAGAAATCGAAAAAGAAGAAGACGCCCCTACAGGGCACTCCCGTTTTGTGGAAAGACCCTGGCGACATCAGCGCGCGCAACCTGCTGCTCGGCGCAGGCGGCGAGGAGATGAAGCCTGACATCAGCGAAGTCACCTTCCTCAAGGACGAGGTGGGCGGCTACTCGGCTGGCTTTCGCGTGCGCGACGCGGCGGGCAATATCTGGGTCGCGAAACTCGGCAAGGAAGCGCAGCCGGAGACTGCCTCCTCCAGGTTCGTCTGGGCCGTCGGCTACGTCTCTGAGATTCACTACCTCTTCCCGTGCGTACACATCAAGGGCGCGCCAGACAAGAACGTAGAGAGGTGCGAGGGGAAGGGCTTCGCCAACGTCAGGTTCGAGGCCAGGCCGAAGAACTTCAAGCGGCAGGGCACCATCTGGAACTGGGCCAAGAATCCTTTCAGTGGGACGAAAGAGCTGAGGGGCCTGATCGTTTTGATGGCCTTCCTCAACAATTGGGACTTGAAGGACGATAACAACAAGTTGATTTACGTGCCCGGAAGCGACGGCGGGCAGGGCGAGATTCATTACATTCTCAGCGACCTCGGCGCGACCTTCGGCAAGACCGGCGGCTTCATGTCGCGCAGCCGCAACGACCCGGAGGACTACGCCAAGTCCAGGTTCATAGAAGGCGTGGAAGGGGGGCGCGTAAAATTCGCCTACAGCGGCAAAAACTCTGCCCTCTTCAAAGACATCACGGTCGAGGACGCCAGGTGGGTCGGCAATCTCCTTTCGCGCCTGAGCGATGAGCAGATTACGGACGCCTTCCGCGCGGGCAATTTCACGCAGGAGGAAATCCAGTTGCTGGTGCCCGCAGTGCGCGCGCGGATTAACCAACTGGTCAATCTCCCAGGCTGACCCTGTTAGAGAGGCGCTTGAGATAGCGTAAGGGGGGGCGTATGAAGAAAAGAGACTGGCAAACAATCGTGTTGGTGACTCTCCTGGCCGGCCTGCTCGGCTTCGCGCTGGTCACTTACCTGTTGGCTGACAAAACTCCGAAAGACCCCATCAAGCAGATTCAGACGACGGCGCAGGTCGCCGCGCCACAGGTTGAGCAGGGCGGTGCCCCCGCAGCCACGCCGAGCCCGCAGCCGACCGCGGCCGACGGCAAAAACGGCTCTTCCATCCCGGAAATCCTAGGCATGTCGGACGAGGGGCCGGCCGCGCGCAAGTCAGATAAATGGACTACGGTCGTGCCGCGAATCGTCGTCAGGCTGACGCTGGCCGCGCTGCTGGCCACGGTCCTGGCCTTTCGCCCGCGCAAAGACCTGTCGCGCACCAAGCGCAATCTCTTCGTGGCACAGACGCAGATACTGCTCGCCGTCGTCGCCAGCGCCTTGATGATGATCGTGGGCGACAACGCCGCACGCGCCTTCGGCATCTTCGCGGCGGCCTCGCTGGTGCGCTTCCGCACGAACATACGCGACCCCAAAGAGACCACGGTCCTCCTGATTAGCCTCTCCATAGGGCTGGCAACGGGCGTGGGCCGCTGGGACGTGGCCGTCATCCTCGCCGTTTTCGTTCTGCCTCTGCTGTGGCTGCTCGAATCCAGGGAGTCCGAGCAGGTCTTTCGCTCAATGGAGTTGACCGTCAAGACGCGCGACACGGACAAGATGCAGGAGATACTGAAACGGCTCTTCACGCGCTACCGCTTCAACGCGGAGCTGCGTGAGATTGACCCGCCGGACGAGGCGGAGCCCGTCGGGTGCATCATGTACTCTGTCAACATGAATATGTCAGCCAGCACGGATCAAATCAGCGACGAGATACGCCGCCTCGACCCGGAGAATATAGAGGGCATCGAGTGGGAACAGAAAAAGGACACCACCTCCTACGTTTACCAGTAGGGCCTCAGTATTAATTCAGGAGGGATTGCCCTCCCCGCTCCGAACAGTCGGTAGTCAATCAAAAAGCTAAGGGGCCGCTTCTCACTGGAAGCGGCCCCTTAGCTTTTAGGCGAATTTGTGTGTTGACGTTACTGACCGGCGTAGACGCCCGTCTTGGTGGACTGCATCTTGGCCGCGTAATCCTGCACGAAGGTTTTGAAGTCGCCGTGACCCCAGCTCGTGTAGAAGTCGTATTTCTTCATCTCGGCGTAAACCTGGTCGTAGTTCCAGTGATACTTGGTGAAGCGGTAGACCGCGCCCATCGCGCCCGTGCGGTGACGCCCGCCGGCGCAGTGGACGTAGAACTTGCCCGTCGAGGGGTCGTCCACCAGTTTCAGGAAAGCGTTGACGGCCTCTTCCGTCGGATATTTCTTGCCGACCATCGGAATGTTCACGTAGCGCATGCCGAGCGATTCGACGATTCGCTTCTCGTAATCTTTGGGCTCATCCTGCAAATCAACGACCGTGTGGATGCCAAGCGCCTTCAGCGACTCGTAATCTTTCTCCTTGGGCTGCGCCCCGCGGTAGAAACGCTCGTCCATCTGCCCGAAATTTTTGATCTTGACGTTTGAAAAATCAGCCTGCGCCGATTGGGCGGATGCCATGATGGCAAAGGCGAAGACTGCAACTAGGGTAGCGAGCACGCGGGAGATTGCATTCCGATTCGTATTCATTCTATATCCTCCAGAAGTCAGCACAATAAGAACTCCGTCGAAACCAGGTCAAAAGTTAGTGGAAGATTAAGGGGGCTGCCAACAATCGACGTCCGGGGTTCCGGGTGCTTTTGATTAACTCAAAAGATTGCCTGCGAGGTTCTCCAATTCTAGCGAACCTTCGCCGGTCCCGGCAAGAACTCAGACTGTCAATGTGACTGCATCGCGTCAGTTCAGCAACTTATCGATTCACTGTCTTGATTGTCGAAAGTGTCTCAACGAACGCGACACTAAGATTCTAAAACGACGGGTGTGGTTGCTATTTTTGCGGTGCGAACGGAAGAAATTTTTGTAGAAAATCTTAACTTTGGAGGCTCTTTTTT
>DATEMM010000453.1:0-17014 GCA_035275605.1 Pyrinomonadaceae bacterium | reverse complement strand
TGGCGATGACGATGCGCGTCTCGATCTCGACCTGCGGCTCGGGCTGATCCATGATGGCGACGAGCTGGCGAATAGCTTCAATGTTCTCGCGCACGTCCGTGACGATGAGCGTGTTGCTGCGACCGTCCACCTCGATTGCGCCGCGCCGCGAGAGCCTGCGCTTGATGATCGGGAGAAGACCCTGGTCGCCGCCGCCGCCCGTGGCGTCGCCGCCTGCGCCGCCGGAGAAGCTCAGATTGGTCGCGCCGCCCGCGAACCCGCCGGTCGAGCCGGCGGCCTGTGCCAGCGTGCCAGAGGCTCGCGCGTAGTTCAGGCGAATGAATTCCGTAATCAGCGGCGAGTTGTCGAGTCGTGCGTCGTTAATCTTCTGCTGCGCGGCGGCCTCGTTGGCCAGGACCGTGATGGTCGCGATGCGCAGGATGTTGCCGTTGGCATCGACGCCCAGACGGTTCGCCTTCAGGATGGCGTCGAGGGCGACGTTCCACGGGACGTCCGTCACGTTGACGGTGACGGGGACGGCCTCGACCGAGTTATCGATGACGAAGTTTACGCCGTACTGTTCCGTGATGTAGTTGAGGATGTCGCGAATGTCCGCGTTGACGACGTTGAGGTTGATCGGCTCGCCGACGAAGCCTGGCCGGCCGTATTGCTCGCCCTGCGATTGCTGGCCGTTCTGCGCGCTGGTGATGCTCACGCTCGGGCGCGCGGGCGTCGGCGAGGGCTTCGGCTGAGAACCCTGTTGCTGGAGGGACGCTTCTTCGGCGCGGGCAGCGGGCGCTGTCGTCGCCTTAGCGGCGTCGGTGACTGGCGTCAGCTCGATGACGAGGTTGTTATTTAGGAGCTGCGAGCGGTCGCGGGCCGGGGCGATGAGGGCGACGCGCATCCGCACGGACATGTCCTCGGGGCTGCGCAGCTCGCGCTCGACTATGACGTTCGAGACGAGCGGCGACGTGACCCTGTAGGAGTCTGCCAGGCGCGAGGCATCCACGCCGGGCAGATTGACTACCACCGTGCGCGCGTCCGGGCGCGAAACGGAGTAGGCCATCGGCGCGGTGCCGTAGATGGTGATGAGAGTGGAGGAGCCGGAGGTGTAGGCGCTGACGCTGGTCGCCACCGGCAAATTCTTGGTGCTGGCGAAAGCGAGCACCGAGAGTGTGCACACCAGCAGGAGAACGAGCGCTCCTCGCCTGGTGATTCCGAACAGGTGTTGAAACATATTTCCCTCCTTAAGGGAAGCCGGGCACTTGTTGTCCGCCACGCGCTACGCTCGTTAATCTTCCATAAGAGTATTGAAGCGCGCGCCGCACAGAGCGGAAACCTGACCCATTGGATTGTCAAAAGGGCGCGCACCCGATACAGCTCAAGCCTGTCGGGCCTGAGTTGCTACCGGCGTGCGCGCGGGGGTTTTGGTCTCGTAAAACCTACAGGCTCAGGCTCCTGTTAGAGAGGCGAGACCGGAAAACTTTACTGCTTTTCAGGGGTGGGAGCTTTCTCGTCAACGCCGCCGGCTGGAGGGTTGGCGGCGGCTGCTCCGCTGTTGTTGTCGCCGGAGGCCCGCGAGGCCGCCATCGAATCAGTGACGGCGTTGGGCTGGCGCAAGGGTTTGTTCTCGACAGACTTCTCGACGCGGCCGTCCGTCCAGCGCGTCTCGTGACGGAAGACCAGGCGGTCCTCTTCGATGGCGACAAGTTGGCCGTCGAAGAAAGTCTCGCCGGGGTAGATGACGTAGGAGAGCTTGATGGGCGTGGCTTCGATCATCGCCGCATAGCCGCGCGGGGTGCGGAAGATGCCAGTCACCTGCATCTCGCTCAGCAGCAGGGCGGTGGTCGGCTTCGGCGCGGGCTGCTGCCTGTTCATCGCCTCCATCTTCTGCGCCTTGTACTTCTCTATGCGCTCCTGGATGCTCGGGATGACGACGCGCGAGGCCCCGTTCGCGGTCCTCTTCTTCTTCGCGGGAGGCACGTACTTGACGAAGGGGTCACGCGGCCCGCGAATCTTCTCCTGCGCGGGCGCTTTATCCTTGTCCGCTTCCTGGGCCGAAGCCTGAAGCTGCGCGCCGCCGATGAAGAGTGTGCCCAGGAGGGCCAGGCCACTGATGCTGTAACGAATCATGTGTGCGTAATTCTTCATGGTGTCTTCTCGAAGTTGCCGCCGCTGTTTGAGCGGCCCTAAGTTTGGTTGACCTCTTATCTAGCGGGGGTGGGGATTTTTATTTGCGGTGCGCCTGCCGGCTGGGGGGCCGCGCCGCCGGGAGCCGGGGCCGGTGCGCCCTGCGCGGGAGCGGCAGGAGCGGGCGGCGTCACGGACCTTTGGAGCGACTCGGCGGAGACGTAGTAGGCCGTCAGGTCGAACTTGGCGTCAACAGTCTTCCCCTGGCTCTGCTTTTCCAACTGCGTAATCTCGACGTTGGTGATGGAGACGATGCGCTGGTAGCGCGCCATCAGCTCGAAGAACTCGCGCAGGCTGGCGTAAGAGCTGGTGACGCCGACAGAGATTTTCTTGCCGTTGTAGAAGTCCTGCTGGAAATCTTCCTTCGGCGAGAAGCTGCGCAGGACGAGCCGCGTGTTGTGCGCGCGGTCCTGTATGCCCTGGAGGACGTTGGTCAGCTCGCGCTGCTCGGGCAGCAGCGCCTTGAGGTCGTCGTACTCCTGCTGCTTGCTCTCGTACAGGGCCTTGAAGTTGGCGAGGCGCTGCGAATCGATCTGGGCGCTCGCGTTCTGCTGCTTCAAAGCCGACACCTGCTCCTTGAGCTGGTCAACTTCCTCGTGCATGCCTTTGGTCATGAAGTACCAGAAGCCGCCGTAGACGGCGATGGCGATGCCGCCGAAGATGGCCAGGCGATAGTACCAGGGCAGTTCGTGCAAGTTTCCTATTTTCATTTCGACTTCTTCCCTTCCCGATTGGGTGAACTACTTCTGCGCGACTTGGTTGGCGGGGGCGGCGGCCTGTCCGGGCGCACCCTGCGCCGGAGCTGCCGCAGGCGTGGGGCTGGCCGGAGTGTAGGTGCACTTAATCGTGAAGGTCACGACTTCAGGCTTGGGCGCGTCCTTGTCTTCCTCCGCGGGGGCCGCGTTGTTCGACCCCTTGTCGGCCTTCACCTCTTCGCGCTGCGTCTCGATGCTGAGGTTGTTGAAGAGGCCCGACGAGAATTCCAAACTCTTCGCGAAGTTGGTCACGGCGGCTTCGTTCGGCGACTCGCCCTTGATGACCAGCTCCGAGCCCTTCTGCTCGACGCTCTTTAAGTAGAGGCCGGGCACGCTGTCAAAACGCGTCTTGATCTCGCGCAGCACTGTGCCAGGGCCCTGCTGGGATTCGCGCAGTCTCTGGATGGCGTCGATGCGGGCCTGGATGTCGGCCGTCTTCTTTTCGAGGTCCGTGCGCTCCTTGTTGACGGCGACCATCTGGGCCTGTATGCGCTCCTGCTCGGCCTTCTCGGCCTGCTGCGCGTCGCGTGCGCTCGACGAGCTGTAATAGTCGTAGAGCATCCCGGCCGCAAGCAGCCCGAAGACGACCAGCGCGAGCAGAAGGGTCTGCATCTGCGGGTTCGCCACCTTCTGTTCGACGGCGGCGACCCCTTTGGCCCTGTCCGTCACTGAATCTAACAGGTTGACTTTAATCATTGTGCGTCAACTCCTCTCAAAGCGAGACCGACGGCCACGGCCATCTCCGGCACGACCTCGCGCATGTAATCCGGGTCGAAGCGCCTTGCGTCAACCTTGATCTGTCTAAACGGGTCGAAGACCTCGACGGGTATCTCGAAACGGTTGGCCAGGTATTCGGGGAAGCCCGTCAGCTTGGAGCCGCCGCCCGAAATCAGAATCTTCTGGACCGTACCCTCGCCGTCTTCTGCGGTCGCGCGATAGAAGTCCATCGTCTTGGAGATTTCCAGCGCGAGAATTTCTGAGACGGTTTCGAGAATCTGGTCTAAACCCTGGACCTCTTTGCCGTCCGGCGTAGGCATCCCGCGCTTGACCGCCTCGGCCTGCTCGAAGGTTAAATCCAGCTCCTTCTGCAAGAGCGCAGTGTACTGGCTGCCGCCGACCGAAACGTCGCGCGTGAAGACGGAGCGGCTCCCGTTCAGGATGTTGATGTTCATTGTCGAAGCGCCGATGTTAAGCAGCGCCACGATCTGGCCTGGGCCAGGCTGGTAGTTCACTTCGTAACAGTTCTGGAGGGCGAAGGCGTCAACGTCGATGATGGCGGGCTGCTTTCCGGCAAGCTGGATGGCCTGCTTGACGTTGGCGATCTTGTCGCGCTTGCACGCAGCCATCAGCACTTGTAGGGCGTCCGGGGAGGAGCCAGTCACCTGGTAGTCCAGGCTGACGTCACTGATGTCGAAAGGGATGTGCTCTTCCGCGTGCCACTCGATGGACTCTTCCAATTCGTCGGCGCTCATCTGCGGGACGACGATGTTCTTGACGATCACGGAATGGCCGCTCACGCCCGCCGCGATGCGGTCCGTCTTGATCTGGTGCTCGCGGAAGATGTTCGTGATGACGTTCGAGACGTCGTTCAATTCCATGATCTGCCCATCAACGATGGAGTCGGTCTGGAGATTCTCGTAGCCGAGACTGACGAGCTGTAGGTTGCCGGGCTTGCCCTGCAATTCGACGGCTTTGACGGAGCTGGAACCGATGTCCACCCCGACCAGGTTCTTTTTGCCGAAACCTTTTTTCAACATAATTACTGTTTTCCTCTCGACACTGAAGATTGCCTGCGGTGGAGTTGTCGGAGACGGAGGCGCGCCTTTCGCGCTCTGCTGAGCTTGACCGGCGTCGTTTTCGTTTGCTGTAAATTGCTTGCGGGTCTCATCGTAGTTTCGACAGAGCGTATGTTCATGGCTGAACCACTTTTCGAGCGAGCGCCGCTCAGAAGTTGAGGGGGAAACGCGGGCTGAACATCGCGGGTGCGCTAAGGTCGGTCGAAGTCAAAACGAATGGAAAAGCGGGAAGGACAAACGCGAACGCGCCCGTATGGTGCGCGCAAAGCTTGACCGTCACACTTCGGTAGCCCGGCCGAGTCGGTGATTACTTCCTTCGCGACTCCCGTTGGCTTTGCGGCCCCCGCTCGCGCGGGGTGTGCCTTTATCGGTTGACTTTCAAAAGGCGGCTTTCGTGCAACTCTTTAGATGCTCTGGTTAGTTTGAGCCGCGCTCTCTGCTAAAGGAATAAAGGACTCACTGTCCTTAGTCCGGCGGTCTTGAGCACCACCGTCAGAGCCAGAGTACAACACTGGCCAACCATTGTCAATCGCTATTTTTCATCGTTAAACCACGAAAAGACAAGGGAATATGCTGAAAATGGTGTGTACGGGTGAGTGCGCACGAGATATTTTCTGGAATGAAACGGGTTTCGTTCCAGAATCCTACTCGGTGAAGACCTCGTAGATTTCCAGCGTGGGGCGGCCCTCGGCCAGGCCGGGAGTCTGTTTACGGTGGGCGGAAATGAAGGCTTCGGACTGAGTCCAAGAGTCGAAGGCTTCGCGCGATTTCCAGCGCGTCATGACGACGTAGGTGCGCCCTTCGGCCGGGCGCAGGACCTGCAAATCCACGAAGCCGGGCATCTGGTCAACCGCCCGGTCGCGCTCCGTGAAAGTCTTTTCGAAATCGAGCTCTCGCCCTTCGGCAACGGGAATCCTGTTCATCACGACAATCATGGGCACCCTCCGCGCGCGCTCTAAAGAGTATAGCTGCTAATCCTCTGCTCGATTCCGGAACCGATACGGGCGAACAACTCTAACGCTCGCTCGTTCTTTTAATGTCTTCGTCGTCGGGAGCGCCCGCGCTCGCGCCCTTCTTCAACTTCACGGTCTTGGCCGGGATGCCGACTTTGATGTGGTAGGGCTCGACGTCCTTAGTGGCGACCGCGCCGGTCCCCACCATCGACTGCTCTCCGACCTGTGTACCGGCCAGCACGGTCGCGTGATAGGTGATGCGTGCGCCGTCCCCTATGCGCGTCGTCAGGTTGTAGACTTTGTGTATGTCCTCTACGTCGTGTGTGTGCGAGTAGATGTTGGCGTAGTCGGAGATGGAGACGTTGTTGCCGATCTCTATGCCGCCGCGGTCGTCCAGAAGCACGTAGCGATGCACGACGACATTGTCCCCGAAGGACAGGTTGTAGCCGTAAGACCATTCGACGAAGTGCCAGCACTTAAAGTTCTCGCCCACCTTGCGGAAGATGAGCGGGGCTAGCATCCGGCGGAAGCGGTGGCCCAGGTGTGCGTTCTGCCCGAGCGGAGAACGGTCGTACATCTGCCAGAGCCAGATGAAAGGCTTACGCTCGCTGTAAGCATCCGCGTCTATGTCGGTGTAGTACTCCGGCTCAGTGGTGATGTTGCGCGGGTCGAAGCTGTGCAGGACGGCTCGCGCCGAAGGCGTCAGGCTCGCCGGGTCGGGTGCGCGCCCGTGGCCCTCGCCGAACTTCCCCGCCCCGTAATAGAGATCATAGAGCGTGTCGCGGACCACGTCGTTCGGGTCGTGCCTACCGTCGGTCAGGTCCCGGTGCAAGCTTTCTAAAAACTCGTCGAAATCTGCCGCGACCTGCGGCTGCGGGCGTAGCTCACGATAAGCCATACAGAGATTGTCCTCCCGGACTGCACAAAGAACTCGTGCGGCATTGCCTCAACTGAAGGAATAGTGAAACAGGCATCAAAGTATCACAGTCAAAAGGAGAGCATCAACGTCCGCCCGGCTGGCGGCGGCCCCTTACACGGGCTTTATTTCCCGCAGCCTTTTTCGCCAGCCCCTCGGTCTTGCCTGTCCGGTGAAGTACAGCTAGGATTCAGCAAGAATGAAATTCCTTCGTAAAGCTCTGCTGGTCTTTCTAGCACTCCTGCTAATTCTGGCCATCTGGATTTGGTGGAACCGCCCGCAGAAGGTGAACATGGCGGCCTACGTCCCCGCCGATTCGCTCATTTATCTGGAGGCCAACGATCTTCCGGACATCGCGAACGGAGTCCTTTCGACGGACGCGTGGAAGGCGCTCGCCCCCGCGGCCGGGCTCAAATCAAATCTCGGGAACCTGGGCTGGCTGAGCCGCCTGGCCTCCTGGACCGGGATCGGCCCGGCGGACGCCGTCGTCCTCTCGCGTGCGCAGGTGGCGGTCACTGTCCTCGGGCTGGACGCAGCCGACGCGGGCGACACACTGAAGATCAAGCCGCGATATGCGCTCGTCGCCGAAACTCACACGGGCGAGTCCAGGACACTCTCGGCCGTCGAAACACGCATCGGCGAATTTGCGCGCCGCGCCTACAGGGAGCCGCGCGTCGAGCGCAAGGAGGCGGACGGGGCGAAATTCATGACCTGGATAGCGCCTGACGGCGACCGCCGTATCGTCGCGGCCGTGCTGGGAAGCGTCGCCGTCGTCGGCAATGACGAAGCGGCGGTGCAAGCCTGCCTGGCCGTGCGCCGCAACGAGCGCCCAAGCCTGGACGGCAATCCGCAGTTGGAGGAGATACGCAGGCGCGTCGGGGGCGGCGACGCGCTGGCCTTCGGCTACATCTCGCCCGAAGGCGCGGCGAAATTGCTGGAGGTGACGGCCACGGCTTACGCCGGGCAGATTTCTTCGGACCCGCGTGCACAGAGCGCCGCCGCGAGCATGCTACCCCCCCTGGCGAAGAAGATATTGGGAGGAGCGGGCTGGAGCGCGCGCAACACGGAAGGCGTCATAGAAGACCGCTACTTCCTGGCGCTGCAAAACGGCGTCGCCGCGAAACTGCAACCGGCGCTCGCCTCGCAGCAAGGGATGAAGCTGGCGGCCGGTGAACTTCTGCCCGCAGATCTTTACTCTCTCTCCAGATACAACTACCGTGACCCGGCCGAAGCCTGGCGCGGGCTGAACTCCGCCCTCAGCTCGCAGGCCGACGCCCTCGGCTCCCTACTCATCGCGCGGCTCCTGGACGCCTCGCTTAAGCCCTACGGAATTGAAGAGCCGGACAGTTTCCTGCGCGCGCTCGGCCCGGAGATCGTGACGGCGCGCCTGGATGATTCCGGCTCAAGCACCGTGACCATTGTCGAAGTGCGCGACGAGAAAACTCTGCGCGACTTTGTGGCCAAGCGCCTCGGCCCGAAACCCGCCGTAGAGGTCGTCGGTGGGGTGGAGATGCTCGTCTCCGGTAACGAGAGACACGACGCTTCCAGCTTCGTCGGCGGGTATCTGCTCCTGGGGACGGCCGACCGCGTCCGCCGCTGTCTGGAAGCGCGCGGAGCGGGCCGGACGCTCGCCTCGGACGAAATCTTCCAGAGAACCGCGCGTCTAGTCTCCCAGGATAGTCGTGCGAACGTCATCACGCTGACGGAAGACCAGGTTCCCGCGCGAACTTTTGTCACGGCCATAGCGAGCCAGCGCGGAATGCGCGAGCGCCCCGCCGTTGAGTCAGAATTGGAAGGCGCGCTCACAAGGCTGCGCTTCGCCGTCAGCGAAACGCAGGTTGTTGACGGAGGGTTTGAGAGAAGGACGCGTTCATCCTTCGGGCAGTTCGGGGCGCTTGCTGCACAATTCGCCCCGTCGCCGGAGTCACGATGATGAAGAGGAAATAGAGCCTTGAGGGCGCTGCCTGTCGCCTGGCGTGTACTGACGGAGTTAATCCGAATTATCTTCTGCCGCCTGATAGTCGAAGGGATGATCGACCAGAACAGCGCGCATGTTGACCTGGCTGCTGAGGGCTTCGAGGTAGGCTGTGAAGCTGTGGAGCAGAGGGGCCAGTTCGGCACTACCGCGCGCGGTCTCTGCTTCCTCCATGAAACGTTCGAAGGTCTCCCAATCTTTGAACATCAGGTAGCGCAGACTTCCCTCGCGAAACCGGCTGAGGTTTTTGAGAAGGCGCTTGAGGTCAGTGGGGTCGGCCTCGTTTTCGATGCGTCGCACGAGTTGCAGCAGCGACCACAAGTCACGGCGCAGCGCCAGCGACTGTTCGAGCTTGGTGCGGAAGACGTCGAAGAGCTGCGCGCCTTCGAGCGCGGGGCTAAAGAGCTGCACGAGGCCAACCACGGATTGCTGGAAACAATCGCGCAAGAGGCCGTGCGCGTTCTCAATCCTGACGTAGACGGCCGGAGCCTGTTGGAGAGAGCTGATCCCCACCAGCTCGCGCGCGAAGACCTTACGCAGTTCCATCCTGACGGCGTAATTCGTACTGTCGAGCGCCTCGAAGAGGGGCCGCTCAAGCCCCTCCGCTGCGAGAACGCGCGTTTCAATAAACTCCGTCAGCGACTGCGCCTCTTCATGCACGAGCGTGAAGAGCGGCAGAGTCTGTTTGAGGGGCAGGTCGCGGCGGAAGAAAGTTTCGACGAGTCGCAAATAATCGAGCAGCCTGAAGAGGCTGGAGAAGATGTGTAGTATGTCCGCGCCAAGCGTCGCGGGCCTGACGGCTTCCCGCGTCAGGTCGAGCAGCGAAGGTGGAATATTCAGCGGCTCCCGCTGGGAATAAAGCTGTACGGGGAGGTTCGCGCCATTCTGCCTGCCGAGCTGGCCGTCCAGACTCGCCCCCAAATTCAGCCAGGCGTGTAAACTGACCGTGCGCAGCTCAAGCAAAGACTGGCACAGGTTGTAACCGTCCCCCAAAGCCGCGGCCAGGTCAAGAAGCGCGGCGTCTTTCAATCCGGTCTTCGCCTCTGGCGAAGGACTTGAGGGCGAAAGCTGGTCGAGCGCCCCCGCGCCGTCCGTCTCGTCAAAGATTCTCGCCTCTGAGCTGTCGAAACGAATGGATTGAAAAACGAGCTGCGAGCAGCGGAGCAGCGTCTCCCGGACGATTCGCAACTCGTTGGCCCAGTCATGCTCTATCAGGTCCGCCTGACCGACCTCGGCGCGCGGGTAATTGCCGGGGTCAAAGAAACTGCGCAGGGCGCGCAACCAGACGATCAGTTCGCGCGCGTGCTCGGTGTCGCCAAAACTGGCGGGCTCTTCCTGATTGATTGCCGGCGGAGCGAAATTGTTCTCTTCCGGGAGCGTGGCAGCTTCTGTGGGGGGACTAACCATGTTCGAGCACCCACCTTATAATCGTTTCGCATACTCGTTGCGAGAACGTAGTATGCCCATCTGATTGTAAGCGTGAAAGCGGTCGGCTGGCAAAATAATTATTCGTGTCAGGAAAAAAGGGACGGGGCGCGGCTTCTTCTATGAACAAAACGTCAACATCCGAACTGCTCATTGCGACTGGCAACAGGGGGAAGGTGGCCGAGTACCAATCGCTGCTGGCGACGCTGCCGCTACAACTCAGGGACCTAAGTGAGTTTCCAGGGGCCGGAGAAGTTGAAGAAACAGGGGCGACCTTTTCCGAGAACGCCATTCTCAAAGCCAGAGTATATGCCCTGCGGACGGGGCTCTGGACACTGGCGGACGATTCCGGCCTGGAAGTGGAAGCCCTCGGCGGGGCTCCTGGCATCTACTCCGCCCGTTATGGGGGCGCTGGCGCGACCGACGCCCGCCGCGTCGAAAAGCTGCTCGAAGCGCTATCTGGATTCGATAATGGTGAGAGGCGCGCGCGCTTCGTTTGCGTCATAGCGATTGCAGACCCGCGGGGGGAGATCGCGAACGTTTCAACGGGAAGGTGCGAAGGTCTAATCGCATTTTCCCCGCGAGGGTCCAACGGTTTCGGCTACGACCCCGTCTTCATCCCGGACGGTTTCGAGCAGACCTTCGGTGAATTGACACGGGAAACAAAGGAGCGCATCAGCCATCGCGCGCGTGCGCTGCGGGAGGCAAGCTCGTTTTTGCTGGGCCATTCCCGACGCGCGCCTTGACCCGCCTTGAAGCTGCCCGCTAGAATGCGACGTTCGTATTGGAAGGCGGGGCGTAGCACAGCCTGGTAGTGCGCTCGGTTTGGGACCGAGAGGTCGGAGGTTCGAATCCTCTCGCCCCGACCAATTTCTTCCCCGGTAGAAGCAGCCGTCGGCTGCTTTTTATTTTTGCTTTGCCCTCTGACAGATTGATGACGGCTTGAAGGGGAGTTTGACGGGCCTCGATTCAAAAAAAATACCCGAAATGGCCGAAAATCGCTGTTTTTGGGGAGACGAGAGGCCACGCGGTGTGATATATGTGGTTGACAAGCTTTTTCATTTTTCGCCCAATTCACCGGAGGTAATCACACCACGCCATGGCGACCAAAGCGGCAGGCAAGAAACGCATGTCCCAATCCGAGGTCTATAACCACTTCGCCGAGAAATTCGGACTGAAGCGCGCGCAGGCCAAGGAGTATTTCGACGAACTCTCGAATCTGGCTCAATCCGAAGTTAAGTCTAACGGCGAGTTCGTTTTACCTGGTTTCGGCAAGCTCGTGCTATCAGAGCGCAAAGCTCGCGAAGGACGTAACCCTGCGACGGGTGAGACGATCCAGATACCTGCTAAAACCACGCTCAAGTTCCGCGTGGGCAAAAGCATGAAGGACTCAGTAGTTCCTAAAAAGTATTAGGTTGTTTTCAAAACATACGTTCTTCAATACCAATAGCGCCGCCTAGAGGATTCTGTCTGACCTGAATCGCTTCAGAATCCACAGGCGGCGCTGTCATTTCTCCCACTTTTCCACAGGAAATCATCAATCCCGTCGCCCGGCGGGCCCGGCCGGCAAGCGCCCCAGAAATAAATCTTCCATTTTCGAGCGTTTTCCTTTACAATCATCCGTTTTGTTGGGGACAGATATAGAAGACTATCGCGTGGGAACCGTCTCTAAGTCTGCCCTTTTGTACAAAATCTCTTGGGAAATGCAACGTATTTGCATCCCGAGATGTGGACAGGGCATCTAAAATCTCTCTTACAATACTGCTGCGAGGGCTTTGTTGAGGGGAAATTGATAAACGAGCTCGCGAGCACACAAGGAGCTAGGAAAAGTGACTTTCAATAGGCATCTGCCGCTTAACGAGCGGCTTCAGAGAATTGACCACATTCAGGCTCGCCGTTTCTCGAAACTGGGCGGAACGGCCCTGGATATCGCTACCGAAGGCATCATGCGCCACCTGCGCGCCTGCGACCGTATGGATGTCAACCCGGATACCTCGGCCGTGCGAGAAATCATAGACGACGCCCTGAACGGGCGCAGAGTTTTCGCCGAAGCCGCGGCTGCGGCAACGGATAATCGCCAGGCCGCATAAGAATTACCATTTATATTCCCTAATTCAGAGACCGCCAGCCCCCCCTAGGACGCTGGCGGTCTTTTTTCTCCCCAGCCACCCGAGCGAAACAGCCAAATCGAATCCGCTTGAAGCTGCCCAGTTCTCATCTACGGCCCGCAATCTGATACTGCATAATTGCCAGGAGGCTCAGCGCGTCCGTTATCTCGCCCGCGAGCGCCATGTCCAGGGCGGTCTGGAAAGTGACGCGACGGATTTCCAGTCGCTCGGTTCCTTCCGGCCGGTGCCTGCCCTGCGTGAGCCCCGTGGCAAGAAACCAGACGGCCCGCTCGTCCGTGACCGAATTCGAGAGATGAGCTTCGCCCAGTTTCTCCCAGTTCGCGGCGCTTAGGCCCGTCTCCTCTTCCAGCTCGCGCCTGGCCGCAGCTAGCGGGTCTTCACCTTCCGCGCAACCGCCCTCCGGAATCTCCCAGGAGTACCTGTCGAGCGTATAGCGGAATTGGCCGACCAGATAAACAGAGTCGCCCTCGACCGCCAGGACGCCGACAGCGATGTTCTTGAAATGGACGACGCCGTAAATACCCGGCTCGCCGTCCGGGCGAATGACGGAGTCCTCACGCACGCGAATCCAGGCGTTATCGTACACCTCTCTGGAGGCGAGAGTTTCCCAGGGGCTTTCGGTTTCGTCAGGTGTCACGCGCCTGATCCCTCTTTACAGTCTGCTCCGGTTCAAAACGCATTACTTATCAGTTAGGGGTGCCGCTTCGTCCTAACTCGTTTCCGGGGCGGGCTCCTTGAGCGCAGTCTGCTTCAGGAGCGTAGGCTCCTGCGAGCTATCCTCGTCTGTTTTCTCGGCGTGCCTGAAAACGTCCAGCAGCGCGAGCGTGACCGCCAGCACGACCGGCCCGAGGACGATGCCCAGCACGCCGAAGACCTTCAACCCGCCGAGCACGGAAAAGAAGATGAAAAGCTCGTGCAGCTTAGCCTTTTCGCCCACCAGTTTCGGGCGCAGAAAATTATCAACCGTGCCGATGACGAGCGCCCCCCACGCGGTCAGGATCAGGGCTTTGACCCAGAAGCCTGTCACGGCCAGAAAGATCGCCGCCGGGACCCACACGATAAAGGCCCCGGCCATTGGAATCATAGAGAGCAGCGTCATCACCACGGCCCAGACGAGCGGCGAAGGAAGCCCCAGAGCCCAGAAGGCCAGGCCGCCCAGCGCGCCCTGGATTGAAGCGATGACCAGCACCCCGTAAACGCTCGCGGAGATCACTTCGCGCGTGCGCCGGAGAATTCTTTCGCTCTGCTCCCTTTCCAGTGGCAGCACGTCGGGCAGAGCTGCGACGATACGGTTGCCGTCGCGGAACAGATAGTACATCGTGAAGATGACGAAAAAGATTTCAACCACCACCCCGACCACTCCCCCGACGAAGCCGAGCGTGCGTCCGGCAATCGCCCCGCCCAGCCCCTTCAGGCGCTCGGCCAGAAACTCCTGCGACCGCCACTGCTCTATGTCCACGTACTGGCCCAGCCACCTCAGGAACCGCCCCGTCACGGGCGAGTTTGGGTCGAGCAGCGCTGTGACGTTGGCCTTCATATTTTCCGCGAAGCCGGATAACTCGTGGATGAGCGCGATGGTGATGAGCGTGACCGGGAGGAGAATGGTGACGACGACGAGCAGGCACGAAAGCACAGCGCTGGTCGCGGGGCGTTTGGTACGCGCCAGCAGCCGCCTGTGGACCGGGTAGAAGACCACGACTAGGACCCCGGCCCACGCCAGCACGGCGACGAAGGGGCGCAGCATCTGCCAGCACAAATAGAGCCCGATGCCTGTGGCGAGCATCAAGGCAATCCAGCGCGCTTGATTCTTCCGGTATGTCATTAAGCACTCCAAAAGGACGGCCGTCACTTTACCACAACCCGTCAGCCGCCCGGTTTTTTTCGTCTCAACGGGGGAATCTAACTGCTGGTGAAAGTGGCCTGACGGCCGGTTGACGCGGACCGCAAGCAGCGTGCTAACATCCCCCCTGCTTTTTGATTGATGCGCTCCCGTAGCTCAGTGGATAGAGCATCTGCCTTCTAAGCAGAGGGTCGCACGTTCGAGTCGTGCCGGGGGCATTTTACTCAATGCTATGCTTGCAGAAATGCGTTGAGTGATGTAATCATAAGTTCAAATATGGCGGCCATAGCTCAGTCGGTTAGAGCGCAAGATTGTGGATCTTGAGGTCGAGGGTTCGAGACCCTCTGGCCGCCCCAGCAATATTTATCAAGGGTGACTACTGGTAGTCACCCTTAATTGTTTTCTGTGTCCCATAGTCTGAAGATGAGTCTTGAAGAAGAAGCGACGGAGAATCTGTTCTCATACGGGACCTTGCGGACGGAGGCAGTCCAACTCTCAACCTTTGGCCGAAGGCTGGAAGGCAGGCCGGACGCTCTGGTCGGGTATAGCCTGAAGATGATTCAGGTCCCAGACGAGGACTTCGTCGCCAGGAGCGGCACAGCCCATCACCGCAACGCTCAATTCACAGGCGTCGAGTCGGACACGGTGGAAGGTATGGTCTTCAGAGTGACCAGGAAAGAACTCGAGCAGGCAGATGCGTATGAGCCCCCGGAATATCAACGCGTGCTCGCCCGCTTGCAGTCGGGGACGAGCGCGTGGGTCTATCTGGACACCCGCCGGTAGCCCAGACCTCAGCGCGTATTCATAAGCATGTAAATCACGAAGATGACCGCCAGGATTGTCAGGACGAAGAGGGTGATCTTCAAGACGCTGTACGGCCTGTCGCCCTGCACCTCGCCCGTCCGCCCGTTGATCACAACCTGGAAGACCTTCTGGTTGAGCCTGTAAGCACCGGCATAGACCGGCAGCAAGAGGTGCTTGAAGGTGATGGCCGAGTAGTGCGTCTTGATGTCGGAGATCATCTGCTCGTCGCCGCCTATGTCTTGGCGAACGTCTGTCTGGATGACGCCGGCCGCGACGGCCTTGGCCTGCTCGAAGCCTTCGCCCAACTCCACCTGATAGCGCTGCGCCTTGAAGCCAGAGAGATAGGCAGGCTCGTAGGGTTTGATCTCCGGCAGGTCCCAGGGCTCAAGCGCGTTGAGTCGGTTGATTGGCAGTGACTTCGTGGCGGGGATGAGGATGTCGTCGAACCAACGCGAGACTGTGCCGGAGACAGGGTACCAGCGGGTGTGCCGCACCTGTCTCGTCTTGACCTGGGTGTTCCCCTGCGAGTCCGTCTCGGTGTAGCTCTCCGTCACGTAATAGTATTCTCCGCGCTGCCCCTCGTAATAGCTCACAGTGTTGGCGTCATAAGTCCAGAACGGGAGGTAGACACCGTCTATCGCTTCGGGCGTGGCGAACTTCTTCAGGGCGTTGGGCGCGAACCAGCGCGAGGAGATCCACTGCTTGACGTTAGCGGTCGCCTGCGGCTGCGGGATGAGAAAGGGCAGGACGCCTTCTGGGGCGACCGTCGGGTCGGCGGACTTGGGCTGTGCCACAATTTTTGCCCCGCAGAAGTCGCACTCTCTGGCCACTTCGGGCGGGACGAAGGTCACGGTCGCGCCGCAGCTCGAACACTGAACTTCGAGCGCGCCTGCGGCCAGGACTTGCAATTGGTCTGCCCGCGGCTTCAGGTATTGTTCAAAGGAACGCTCCTCGACCTGCTCGGCGCTCTGCGGAATCTGTTCCTTGTGGCCGCAGTAAGGGCAGGACAACTGGCCGTCCTTCGGCTCGAAGACCAGAATCGCGCCGCACGAAGGGCACGGGTAACGGTGAACCTTTTCTTGATTAGTTTGCTGTGGAAACGTCTGCATCTTGTGCCACTCACGGTCAAGGATGAGGGCGGAGGGATGAGGGATGAAAGGGTTTGAGTGAATTGCTCAGTGAATCATTGATTCAACCGGCTTTCATTCATCCCTCATCCCTCCGCCCTCATCCCTGCTTTCGGCGGCGAGAATAGGCTAAAGATTTCAAATTTGCAATCTCACTGTGGCTTGGACACAATAGAGCACACAATGGAGATTACGATTCCGACCCCGCGAGCTTTCAGCTTCAAGCGAACCGCGTTCAGTCACGGCTGGACGGACCTTCCCCCTTTCGAGGTTGACGCCGAAACGTGGACGATCAGGCGCGTCCTGGACTCCGGCCTGGAAACGCCCGTCACCGTCGTCATCACCGGAGAAAAGCGCGCCGTCAAAGTCGCCGTTCCGCGCAAGGTGGGCAAGCGCGCCGCAACCGCCATCACGCGCGACGTGCGCCACATGCTCAGGCTAGACGACGACCTGACGGAATTCTACGCGGCCATGCGCGCGGACCCGAACTTCGACTGGATTCCGCGCGCGGGGGCCGGGCGGCTGGTCCGCTCTCCCACAGTCTTCGAGGACCTGGTGAAAACCATCTGCACCACGAATTGCTCCTGGGCGTTGACGCGGAAGATGGTTCAGGGGTTGGTCAACAACCTGGGCCGGGAGGGAACGGACGGGCGGCGCACATTTCCCAGCCCGGAAGCGATGGCCGCGATGCCCGTCAGCTTCTATCGCGACGAGGTGCGCGCGGGCTACCGCTCGCCGTACTTTAAGGAACTGGCCGAGCGCGTCGCCACGGGCTCGCTCGATGTCGAGAGCTGGCTGACGAGCGACCTGCCGACCGCAGAACTCAAACGCGAGATGAAAAGGGTCAAGGGCGTGGGCGACTACGCGGCGGAGAATCTCTTGAAACTGGTGGGACGCTATGACGTGCTCGCGCTGGACTCCTGGGTGCGCGCCAAGTTCGCGCGCACGCATTCCAACGGTCGCCCCACGCCCGACGCCAAAATCGCGCGCTTCTACTCCCGCTTCAACTCCTGGCGCGGCCTGGCCCTCTGGTGCGACATGACCAAAGATTGGCTGGATACACCGAACTAGGGATGAGGGATGAGGGATAAGTGATGAGGGATGAGTAGGGTGGGTGCAGCCTAA
>DATEMM010000452.1:0-3698 GCA_035275605.1 Pyrinomonadaceae bacterium | reverse complement strand
ATGTTCGCGGGCGGAGAGCTGAGCGAGCTGGGGAGCGCGATGTTGATTGTTCTGGTCGGCCACTTAATCTGAACCGAGGCCGTGCTGTCCGTGTACTGGAGCGAGTAGGCGCGCGCCGCCGGAGTAGTCCATGCCAAAATCAGAACCATCAAGATCAATGCTGTAATTGGACGCCTCATAAAATAGAGCCCCTGGCTCGTCGGAAAAATTATTCTTCAATCAACCCCAGTGGATCGCCGCCGCTCGTCGTAGACGTTAAATAGCAATCTGACTCTCCGTTAAAAGCAACAGGCAGGCCACACCCCGGCGGACGCCGGGTGTGGCGGGCTCATCTTCGTTACTGTTGAAATATTGGGGTCTTAGGCTTGAGGCGGGCGGGAGCTTAAAAACAGCGTTGGCGGGAGTGGCGACACCTCACCTGATTTGAAACGAATCTGAACGTATCAAACGGATGCACTTAAATTATAGAGAATCAGGAGGGATTAAAGTGCGGGCGCTGGCACAAAGGAGTCGTGCCCCTTCGCGCCCGCCGCCTCATCAAGGTCCGAATCTCTGCCTGTATTCCGCGGAATTGAGGAAGCCGTTAATCATGGTGCGGTAATCGCCGTTCGTCTGATTCATCGTCTGAATCCACTGAAGGTAGGAGATGTCCGCGTCTCTTCTCAGGTAGCCGAAGTACTGCATGATGACGAACGCTTCGTTGTAGTACTTGTTATAGACCTCTACGCTCTCAACCACCTGGCGGAAGACCGTCGCACGCGGAGTCCCGGAGTTGAGCGCGTTGATCCAGCCCTGACGGCCGGGGTGCGCGGGCAGCCCGAGCGTCGAAAGCAGCGCGTCAACGTAAGAGGTCGAGTTAGTGATTGAGCCATATTTGGTCAGATAGTCGCCCCTAGTCATGAATTCGTTGACGAACGCCACCTTGTTCGCTTCCAACTGCTGCGCGGAGAGAAAACCGCTCACCTTCGCGAAGTCCGGCATGAAGAGGTTGTAGGTCGGAATCTTACCCACCGCCGAATAGAAGCGATAGATGAAGTAGCCGCGCGATTGAAACTCCTCTGAGCGGAAGAAGCCTGAGGAGACTTCTATGCGGTCGCAGGGCTGAGCGACCGTGGTGCCGCAGTTGTTAAGAATGTTCAGCCAGCCTTGCAAGCCCACTGGGTCCGGCTCTCTGCCCAGAAAATCTATGTAGTGCTGGCGGACGAAGAACGCATTCTGGTTGAGCGGGTTGCTGCCATTGACGGCGTCGTTGTCCGCGATGATGACGGGGGCGCTAATTGGAATCTCTATGCCGAAGCCGATGGGAATGTTGAGCGTCAGCGTAAAGCTTTCGACGCCCTCTGCGAAGGCGTCGTCCACCAGCGGAATCGAGATGGTCTTGGAAGTCTCGCCGATGGCAAAGCGCAGAGTGCCGATGGAGGTGGCATAGTCGCAGCGAGACGAGGCGACGCCACTAACCGTATTGCAAGGAGTCAGCCCGGCCGCGTCCGAAGTGGCGTAGGTGAATGTCTCTTCGGCGGCCGTACTGCCCGTGCGCGTGACGGTGATGCTGGCGCGGCCCGCCCCCTCGTTGTAGCTCCCGGTGAGAATCTCTATGCTCGGCTGCGTGGGCGCGCTAGCCAGGGAAACTTTGCCCCACCACGTGCCCCACCTGTCGGAGGTGCTGCCGGGGCTCGCGGCGTACTCCTGAATCGTCCACATGTCCTTGTCGTTGACCGGGTCAACGACCGTCGCGCTGTAATCGCCCCAACGGTTCTGTGGCGGCGTGGCGCTTCCGGTCTTGTAGTAGGTGGCGTCGCCTGCCTTGAGCACGGTGTCGTCGCGCAGGGTGTTGAGCGGGTCCGTCGCGGCGCGGAAGGAGTAGTTGGCGCTGACGAACTGCGCGGGCGAGTAGCGCGAATAGCCTATCAGGACGTCGTTGTCGCGGTTGACGGAGATGCTCGGGAAAGCATAGAAGTTGTTGCCGGTCGAATCCTCTATCCGTCCCCTCTGCCTGATCGTCCCCGTGGGTGACAGCTCCCACCATTGCACGGCGCTGCGCGTCGGCGAGCCCCCGGCTGGAAGAAAGACTGTATGCACTCCCCAGATGGAGCCGTTGCGGTAGACGACCGAGTGCATGCGCGCGTCGTTGTTCTGCACCTTCAGGGCGGAGCTAAGCTGCGGGGCAAAGTCCGTCGTGCCGCCGACCTCGGGCGCGGCCACAGTCCAGGGGTTGGGCGTTCCGATCAGGATGGGGAAAGTCGTGTTGGCGACGTTTAAGACTTCCGAGCCGACTACGCCCGTGATGCTGTAGAGACCCAGGTAGCCGTTGCCGCCAGAGTTGCTGTTCCAGGTTTGCAAGACGTAGACGGCGGGCAGCGTTGCGTCGTAAGTGATGGCGGGGACCATCGTCCCGCCGAGCTTCGGCGCTTTAATCAGCGTGTAGAGTCCCTGCCCCCCTGCGTAGAGGTCCGCCTTGTTAAAGACGTAGAGGTGCGAGGTGAAAGTGCCCGTTCCGTCCGTGATGGGGAACATGTTCATCTGGACGACGATCCAGTCCTTGTTGAAGCCGATGCTCGGGAAATCGGCCCACAGGACGTCGGCAGAGTCCGCGTCCACGCGATAAAGATTCCAGACGCCCGTGGGGTCACTCGTGCGCGAGACTGCGATCATCACGCTCGAATCAGCCGAGCGCCGCTCGGCGCAGGCCGTCATCATCCAGCGGTTACTGTAAGGGTCGTAGAGAACTTTCGGGTCGAAGATGTCCGCCGGGGCGTTCGGGAGCGCCGACCAGAAGTTGACCAGCGAGACGTTGCTGATGACGTTGCCCGCGCGATTTTGAATCCGCACCCGCCCGTTGTGGACGACCATCAGGTGATTGAGCCCGACCGCCCCGTGCGTGTCCGGCGGAATCCGGCCCGTGTCGTCCGAGGCTAGAAAGCTTGCAGCGGGGGCGGGCGAAGGCCCCAGCGCCTTCTGATTTTCGATGAGGGATTTGGGCTGCGACTTTTCCACGAAGGCGGCCGCGCCGGCAGGGACGGGCATGTCCTGCGGAACATCCTCCGGCGGCTCGACCTCTTCCGTCTCCTCCTCCTCTTCGCGCCTCTCTATGCGGCGTGAAGGCGCGCGTGCCTCCCTGCGCGCGAGGTCCTTGATGTTGACGACGGCCGAGCGCAGAGCCTTGCCGCGCTTACCGGCTATTTGCCGTGCGGTTCCCTGCCTGGCGGGCAAAGTCTCGGGCCGCTTTTGCGCACGGGCTTTGCCGGCGAAGACAAAGGAGAGCGAGAGCAGCGTCAACAACAACAAGACTGCCGGGGCAAGCTTGCCGCCTTTTCGTAGAGCTTGGATAAAAATCTTCATTGAGCGGAGATGTTTAATTCCAGATAGAGAGCGCGAGCCGGTTGGCTGCGGCGGCCTCATGCGCGAGTAAGGAGAGTCTTAGGCGACCTTCTTTCAAAGCCCGGCATGAGAAATTATACGAAGGCGACGGATAAAGCAATGGGCCGAGGGCGTCTGAATTACCAAAGCCCCCGACCCATCTTGTTCAGAGTAAACTCCTCACAGAGTCGAACTCAAAGTGAGAGCAGCTACTGCCCAAACCTCTGACGATATTCAGCGGAGTTGAGGAAGCCGTTAATCATGATCCGGTAATCCCCGTTCGTCTGATTCATCGTGTCAATCCACTGGAGGTAAGAGAGATCAGCCGAGCGTCTCAAGTA
>DATEMM010000451.1:0-12111 GCA_035275605.1 Pyrinomonadaceae bacterium | reverse complement strand
CTAAATCCCTTTCTAACGATATTCGAGGAGCGATGTGCTGCGCACTTGTCCCTGGCTATTTTATTCGACCCTTTCGGGGTCAAAATCGGATTCCGAGCCGAGCGCGTAAGCGATGGCCCGCTCCATAGGCATCTGCCTGCCCTCTCCCCACAACTGCGCGAAGGTCTCATGGCTTAGCCCTCTGCGCGCGGCTTCTACGTTGCGCTCGTAATCGGCGCGCTCGGCTACCGGCAGCGGCGCTCCGATGGCTTCGCGCAAAGCCACTGCCGCCCCGAACAGGCGGGCCCCGCGGTCATACTCGTCCCGCGTGCAGGCGACTTCGGCCAGACCTTCCAGGCAGAAAGAGATGCCCCGCTTGTCTCCAACTTCACGACATAACCCCAGGCTCTCCCGGTACAGAGCCGCCGCGCCCCCGAAATCTCCCTGGAGCCGCGCGATGTCCCCCAGGTTGCTCAACGAGAGCGAGATGCCGCGCTTGTCGCCGACCTCCCGCTTGAGTACCAGGCTCTCGTTCTGCAACTCCGTGGCTCGGGCGTAGTCCCCCCTGTACTGTGCCACCTCGCCCAGATTAAAGAGCGAGGTCGAGAGCGCGCGCTTGTCGCCCAGGTTGCGAAAGAGCGCGAGCGCTTCCTCGTGAATCTCAGCGGCACGAGCATAGTCACAACGATCTTTGGCCACGTTGCCCAGATTGTTCAGGACGTAGGCCACTGCCTGCCTGTTCTCCAACTCTTTGAAGAGCACCAGGGCCGCCTCGTAGCTCTCGCTCGCCTCCTCGTAATTACCACGCTGGTGCGCCATGTCGCCCATGCCGTTCAAGGTGGCGGCGATGCCCCACCTGTCTCCTGTCTCCTGGTAGAGCGCCAGGCCCTTCTGGAAAAGGGGCAGCGCCCGCTCGTAGTTGCCCTGGTCCCTTTCCAGCGCGCCAGCCCTGCTCAGCGCCTTGGCCCGAACGGAAGCCGAAACAGCATCGCTCTCTTCGAGCAGTTGGGCCAGCCAGTCGCGCCCCTCGCCCTGGTGCCCTCGGACCTCCCAGAATCTCCACAGCGACCCGGCCAGGCGCAAACCCAATTCCGGCTCGCCTCTCTCCTTCGACCAGCGCAGGGCCGCGCGCAGGTTGTTGTGCTCGGCCTCAAGCCTTCCGAGCCAGGCCACCTGCTCCGGGCCTGTCAACAAAGGCTCGGCGCGCTCGGCCAGCTCCAGGAAGAAGAGCGCGTGCCTGCGCCTGGTCTGCTCTGCCTCGCCGCTCAGGGAGAGTTGTTCGAGGCCGAACTCCCTGATGGTCTCAAGCATCCTGAATCGTCTCTCGTTCTTCTTCTGCACCCTCTGCCTGAGCATGCTCTTGTCCACGAGTGACGCTAATCCGTCGAGCACATCCATCCCCAACTCTTCCGTGTCGCCGCAAATCGCCTCGACGGCTTCCAGCGTGCAGCCGCCGACGAAGACGGAGAGACTTTGAAAGAGCTTCTTGTCGCTCGGGCTGAGCAAGTCGTAGCTCCAGCCAATAGTCCCGCGCATAGTTTGCTGGCGCGCGGGCAAATCCCTCGCGCCTCCCGTCAGGAGTTTCAGGCGGCTGTCCAGGCGTGCCAGCATGTCGCCGGGCGAGAGCAGTTTCAGGCGCGCGGCGGCCAGCTCGATCGCCAGGGGCAGCCCGTCCAGGCGTATGCAAATCTCCGCCACCGCGTGGGCGTTATCCTCCGTCAAAGTAAATTCCGGTTGGATGGATGTCGCGCGCTCGACGAAGAGCGCGACGGCCGCGTACTGCGAGAGAATTTTGGCCGAAGTGGACTCTGACGAATAGGGGAGCGCGAGGGGCGGCACCTCGAACTCGCGCTCGCCGCGCAGGTGCAGCACGGCGCGGCTCGTCACCATGACCTTCAGTTCCGGGCAGGCCGCCAGCAACTCCGCAACGAGCGGCGCAGCCGCGAGCACCTGCTCGAAATTGTCCAGGAGCAGGAGCGCGCGCATTCCGCGCAGTTGTTCCTTGACGGCGTCCAGGAGCGGAGCGCCCCCGCTTTGTTTAATCTCCAGCGGTTGCGCTATGGCCGAAAGGACAAGCTCCGGCGCGTTGATGGAGGAGAGCGGGACGAAGAAGACTCCGTCCGAAAACTCCGCGAGCAAATGATTCGCTGCCTCCAAACCCAGGCGCGTCTTGCCCGTGCCGCCCGGCCCCGTCAGCGTCAACAGCCGCACGTCCGCACCCCTGAGCAACTCCTCTATCACGTTCAACTCTTCTTCACGCCCGATGAGCGGCGTCGGCTGGGCCGGCAGGTTGTTGCGACCTTCGGCGGGTTTCGTGTCGGCGCGCGAAGCCGAATTCTGTCCGGAACTAGACGCCGCAGATTTCTGCGCGCCGGGCTGTAGGGAATCCTCGCCGCCTGTGCCAGATGCCGCGGACCTTTGGAGCTTGGCCCTGAATTCAAGCTCCTGTCTCAGATTGCGTAAATCCTCGGCCATCTCGCCCACGGTTTGATAACGCTGCGAGCGACCTTTGGCCAGGGCGCGGCTGATGATCTCCTCTATCTCCGCCGGGGCGTCAGGCGCGTAGTGTCTGAGCGGCATGGGCTCGTGCTTCAGTATAGAGGCGATGACCTCGCTCATTCCGCGCCCGTAAAAGGGCAGACGGTTCGTGAGCATCTCGTAGAGGACGACGCCGAAACTGAAGATGTCTGTGCGCGCATCAACCGCGAAGCCCCTGGCTTGCTCCGGCGACATGTATTTGACCGTGCCTAGGAGCAGGCCAGATTCCGTGTTGCCGCGAAAGACCGTCGGTGCATCGTCGCTGTGCGGCTGCCTGTGAATCTCTTTCGTCGCGTGAGTGATGGCCGAGCCGGAAGGCGCTTGAAACTGAGGCTCGGCGTTTCGGGCGGCAGGCAGTTTTTCGGTCAGCTTGGCGATGCCAAAATCCAGAACCTTCACGTAGCCGTCGCGGCGGACCATGATGTTCTCCGGCTTGATGTCGCGGTGAACTATTCCAGCTTCGTGTGCGGCCGAGAGCGCGGCGGCCACCTGCAAGGCCACGTCCAGGGTTTCCAACACGCCGACGGTCCCGCGCGCCATGCGCTGGCGCAAGGTGAGGCCGTCAATGAATTCCGTGGCGATGAAGAAGACGGAATCCGCCTGGCCGATTTCGTGAACGGTGAGGATGTTCGGGTGATTGAGCGCCGAAGTGGTCTTGGCCTCCTGCACGAAGCGGCGCATTCTGTTCAAGTCCGAGGCGACCGCCGAGTGCAGAATCTTGAGCGCGACGGTGCGCTCCAACTGGCTGTCCCCGGCCAGGTAAACCTCGCCCATGCCACCCTCGCCCAGCAGCGAGCGGATTTCGTAACGGCCCAGTCGGGTTCCGGCTGCAAGTGACATGGCCTTAATCTGTACGGCCCTGCGGCGTCTTCCGGATTTGCGTGCGACGGTGCGACTCCGGTATATAAGCAATTCTATCTTGCAAAAGGCAGAGCGCGCCAGAGTTTTGCCAGGGCTACCCCGTCAAAATGGACGAAGCGAAAAAAGAGAAGCCCCGTCTTCGCACCGAAGCGATTGCGGGCGTCACGACCTTCTTCACGATGGCCTACATAGTGGTCGTCAACCCTTCGATTCTAGCGACCGAAGGGACAGGGATGTCGTTTAGCGGCGTGCTGACGGCGACGGTCCTGGTCTGTTTCGTGATGACGCTGTTGATGGGCCTGTACGCGCGGCTACCCTTCGCCGTCGCGCCGGGGATGGGCCTCAACGCCTTCTTCACTTTCACCATCATCCTCGGGCAAAAGGTTCCGTGGGCTACGGCGCTCGGCATAGTCTTCTGGGCGGGCGTGCTCTTCCTGCTCGTCTCCACGACGCCCGTGCGTGAAACCATCGCCAGGGCGATTCCGCGGGGGTTGAGGATCGCGACCGCCGCAGGCATAGGCATCTTTCTCACCTTCATAGGGCTGAAGAACGCGGGCTTTATTACTTCCGACCCGGTGACCTTCGTCAAACTGGGCCAGCTCGATTACAGGGCGCTGCTCACGCTCCTCGGGGCAGGTTTAACCATCTGGCTCCTGAAGATGAAAAGCTCGCTCGCCTACCTGTCCGGCATCATCGTCGTCACTCTTGTAGCGTGGCTCACAGGCGTGGTCAAAGCACCGGAGAGAATCTTCGGCGCGCCGGATTTCGGGAGCGTCTTTCTAAAATTGGACGTCTGGGGCGCTTTGAAGCTCTCGCTTCTGCCGGCCATCATCTCGATTCTCTTCACGGACCTCTTCGATTCCATCTCGACCTTCATAGGCGTCTCGCACGCCTCCGGGCTGGTGGACAAAGACGGCAACCCCAAAAACCTCAAGCAGGGATTGATCGTGGATGCCTGGGCGACTTTGGGAGCGGGGCTGGCCGGGACATCTTCCGGCACAGCCTACATCGAGAGCATCGCGGGTATTCAGGCCGGAGGGCGGACGGGGATGACCTCCGTCTTCACTGCGCTCTGCTTTCTGCCGTGCTTCTTTCTGGCCCCGCTGGCCGGGATGGTTCCGCCCTACGCGACCGCCGCCGTGCTCATCCTGGTCGGGGCTTCCATGTTCGCGAGCGTCGGCGGGATTTCGTTCGCGCGCATGGAGGACGCACTGCCTGCGTTTCTGACGATCATCCTGATTCCGCTCACGTTCTCCATCACGCAGGGGATTCTCTGGGGCTTCATCTCGCACACGGCACTCTACCTGATGGCCGGGCGGCGCAGGGAGATTCACCCGGTGATGTACGCGCTGGCCCTCATCTCCGTGGGCCTGCTGATTCTTGAGCACGGAAAGTTTTCGTAATCGGGCCAAGACGGTGTAAAGTAGGCGCACACGCTTTGCACTACCCGGAACATACGAACAAGCTGGAGGAGAATTTTTAATGACCCCGTTGACCCTGTCCCTCGCCATGTGCCTTTTAGTTTTTGGCACAGACGCCCGGCCGCGCGCCACGCTTTCTCAATTGCCAGCAGTGCCGGAAACTGCTCGAACCGCGCTCAAACTTTCCGCGTCCAATCAACGAATCACTTATCTCACTTATCAAAACGCGCGCTACGGCTACACGGTTGAATACCCGGCCGGCATCCTCGTCCCGCAAGGCGAGGCGGATAACGGCGACGGGCAAAAATTTCTCTCCAGAGACGGGCGCGCCGAGCTTCTGGCCTACGGCTCGAACCGCTTGGACAGAACTCTACAAGACGAATACCGCTCGGCGCAGGAGAATCGAGAGGTCACGTACAAGCTCATCCGGCGCGACATGTTCGTCGTCTCCGGCCGCGCGGGCGGAAAAATCTTCTACCAGAAGACGCTCCTGCGGGGCGACGTCTTCAAGACCTTTATCATTGAGTACGACGAAAGTGAGCGCGCGAGGTTCGACCAGATTACCACGCGCATTGCGCGCACATTCGCGGGCTGAAGGGGCAAGAGAGAAGAGATGCAAATCGTCGGGCGGCCTGTGCCGCGCAAAGAGGGCCGCGATAAAGTGACGGGGCAGGCACGCTACATAGACGACCTGCATTTCCCCGAAATGCTCTACGGCACGACCGTCCGCAGCCCCGTCGCGCGCGGGCGCATCAAAAACATCTCCTTCGAGGGCGACCTTCCCTGGGACGAATTCGTCGTCGTCACGGCCAAAGACATCCCAGGCGAAAACTGCGTCGCGCTCATCCTCTTCGACCAGCCCTACCTCGCCGCGGAGTTCGTCAACCACCCGGAGGAGCCCATTCTCCTGCTGGCACACCCGGACAAGTATCTGCTGGAGGAAGCTCGTCGCCACGTCCGGCTGGAGATAGAGGAGCTGCCCGCCCTCTTCTCGCTGGACGATTCCCTGGACAAGAAGGAGATCATCTGGGGCGAGGACAACACGTTCAAAAGGTTCCACGTCGAGAAGGGCAACGTTGACGAAGTCTGGGCGGGCGCGGATTTCATAGTCGAGGGCGAGTACCGCACTGGCGCGCAGGAGCAGCTCTACATAGAGAACAACGGCGTCATCGCCATCGCGAGCCCAGAGGACGGCGTCACCGTCTGGGGCTCCATGCAGTGCCCCTATTACGTCCACAAGGCGCTGCTGAAATTGTTTGGCCTCCCGGAAAACAAGATCCGCGTCGTGCAGGTCGAGACGGGCGGGGGCTTCGGCGGCAAGGAGGAGTATCCTTCCATGATCGCGGGCCACGCCGCCCTGCTCTCGTGGAAGTCCGGCCGCCCGGTCAAGATCGTCTATGACCGCGCCGAAGACATGGCCGCGACCACCAAGCGCCATCCCTCGCTGACACGGCACCGCACGGCCGTCTCGCGCGACGGGAAGCTTTTGGGCATGGAGATAGATTTCGTCGTTGACGGCGGGGCCTACGCCACGCTCTCGGCCGTCGTGCTCTCGCGCGGGACGATTCACGCCGCAGGGCCGTACAACTGTCCGAACGTGCGCATCAGGAGCAGCGCTGTCGCGACCAACGTGCCGCCGCATGGAGCCTTTCGCGGCTTCGGCGCGCCGCAAAGCATCTTCGCCCTTGAGCGCCATTTGAATAAAGTCGCCCGAACAGTCGGCCTCTCGCCGGAAGAATTTCGCCGCCGCAACTTCCTGCACGAAGGCGAGACGACTGCGACCGGGCAGATCATTCATGAAAAAGTTGACATGGAAGGACTGCTCAAACGCGCCTTCGAGTTGACGGATTACGAGGCGAAGCAAAAGCGGTTCAGTGAGTCCAACCCCACGTCGCGGCAGAAGAAGGGAATCGGCTTCGCCTCGTTCATGCACGGCGCGGGCTTTACGGGCTCCGGCGAGAAATACCTGGAATCGGTCGTCGGCGCGGAGGCGACCGCAGAGGGACGCGTCAGAATCCTGGCCGCGAGCACAGAGATTGGGCAGGGCACCAACACAGTCTTCGCGCAGATAGCGGCCGAAGCGCTGCGCCTCGATTACGATGCAATCGAAGTCGCCAAGCCCGACACGGGCAACGTGCCCAACAGCGGCCCGACAGTCGCCTCGCGCACGACCATGATTGTCGGCAAGCTAGTCGAATCAGCCGTCTTAGGCTTGAAGCAGACGCTGACCGGCAGCGGCCTGCTCAAAGAAGATTACTCGCAGGAGGATTTCCAGGCAGCGTGCCGCGGTTACATAGAGCAGCACGGGCCGCTTAAATCCTTCAGCCAGTATAAAGCGCCGCCCGGTATTAACTGGGACGATGAGAAGTATCGCGGGGACGCTTACGGGGCTTATGCCTGGGCCGTCTACGTTGCGGAAGTGACGGTCGATACCGTGACCTACGAGGCGCGCGTGGACGACTTCGTAGCCTTGCAGGAAGTCGGGCGCGTTATTCATCCGGTGCTAGCAGCAGGGCAGATCGAGGGCGGCGTCGCACAGGGCATCGGCTACACGCTTTTTGAAAAGGTGGTCTGGAACGGCGGGCGAATGGTCAACAACCAGATGACCAACTACATCATCCCGACCGCCGCGGACATTCCGCCCATACGCGTCTTCTTCGAAGAGAATCCTTACGCCTACGGCCCAGCCGGGGCCAAGGGCATCGGGGAATTGCCGATGGACGGCGCGGCCCCTGCCATCCTCAACGCCATCGAGAACGCGACCGGAGTGAGCATCAACTTCATTCCGCTGATGCCCGAGTCCCTGATGGAAGTCCTGGGAGGTGAAAGTGTCTGAAACCTCTCCCCAAATCGAGATCAAGTGCACGGTCAACAACGAGGCTCGCACTGTCCGCGCACATCCTATGGCGCGCCTCCTGGACGTGCTGCGCGAGGAACTGCGGCTGACCGGCACCAAGGAGGGTTGCGGCGAGGGCGAGTGCGGGGCCTGCTCCGTGCTGATTGACGGTCGGCTGGTCAACAGTTGCCTGGTCCCCGCTTTACAGGCCGAAGGAACGGAGATTAAGACCATCGAAGGCGTCGCCAATCAAGAGCAGTTGCACGCCGTGCAGGAAGCCTTCATCAATTGCGGCGGCGCGCAATGCGGCATCTGCACGCCGGGCATGGTCATCGCCGCCATTAGTTTACTGGAACGCACGCCCAACCCCGACGAGGCGGAGATTCGCATAGGGTTAGCCGGCAATCTCTGCCGCTGCACGGGCTACATGAAAATCTTCGAGGCGGTTGTGCAGGCTTGTGCCAGCGCGGTCGAGAGTAAAGCATGAGAGCCTATCTTCCCGAATACGAGTTGAAAGCTCCGAAAGACCTGACGGAAGCCTTAGGTCTGCT
The DNA here is from genome assembly GCA_035275605.1 of Pyrinomonadaceae bacterium. Classification (GTDB taxonomy): domain Bacteria; phylum Acidobacteriota; class Blastocatellia; order Pyrinomonadales; family Pyrinomonadaceae; genus QHXM01. The sequence goes on along the minus strand of DATEMM010000451.1, from coordinate 3,925 downwards.
GGCCGACGAGCCTGGCGTGTGGAGGCCGTTCGCGGGTGGGACGGACTTGATGGTCTTGTTCGAGTCGGGGAAGCTCGCGCACAAGAAGTACGTCAGCATCTGGAATCTGGACGAGCTGCGCGGCATCAGCGTGACGGACGAGCAGGTGACGCTTGGCGCGCTGACGACCTACGCGGAAGTGCAGGCGAACGAAGTCCTGCGGCGAGAGTTCCCCCTGCTGTGCCAGGCGGCGTCGGAAACAGGCGGCCTCGCCATTCAAAATCGCGGCACGCTCGGCGGCAACATCGCCAATGCCTCGCCGGCCGGAGATTCGCCCCCGGCCCTGCTCGTCTACGACGCCCAACTCGAACTGGTCTCTGCGAGCGGCTCGCGCCTGCTCCCTTATCAAGGTTTCCACACGGGCTACAAGCGTATGCTAATGCGCCCGGACGAACTGATTAAGAGCATCCGGCTCCGGCGTGCGCGGGAGCCCTGGCGGCAGTACTACCGCAAGGTCGGGACGCGCAAGGCGCAGGCCATCTCCAAGATTTGTTTCGCCGCCGTGGCCCAGATAGACGATAGTCAGATCCATGACGTCCGCATAGCGCTCGGGAGCGTCGCGCCCATCGTCGTCAGGTGCACGCAAACGGAGGACGCGCTGAGAGGCCGTCAGGTGGATGCGGAGACGTTGAGCGCTGCCCGCGCCGCGCTCACCCGCGAGATTACTCCGATTGACGACATACGCTCGACCGCGCGGTATCGCTTACAGGTCGCCATGAATGTTCTGGAAGATTTCCTGATGAGCTTGTAGACGCCCGGATGCCTTCGCCTGATCTCATCATTCGTGGTCAAAGAGTGGTCACGCCCGACGCCGTCGCGCCGGCCGCCGTTCACATCCTGGACGGAATCATCAGCGAGGTCGGCCCTTACGACGAGATACCTGAAGGCTGCCGGGTGTTGGAAGCGGGCCGGAATCAGATTGTCATGCCCGGTCTGGTGGACACGCACGTACATATCAACGAGCCAGGGCGGACAGACTGGGAAGGCTTCGAGACGGCCACGCGCGCCGCGGCCGCAGGCGGCGTCACCACCCTGGTCGAGATGCCGCTCAACAGCATCCCGCCGACGACCACGCTGGAGAATTTCAGAGAAAAGCTGGTGGCGGCCGAAGGTCAGTGTTCCGTGGATGTAGGTTTCTGGGGCGGAGTCGTGCCGGGAAACGTGCTGGAACTCGCGCCACTGTTGGACGCAGGCGTGCTCGGCTTCAAATGCTTTCTGGTTCACTCGGGCGTGGACGAGTTTCCGAATGTGACGGAGGCCGACCTTAAGGAAGCAATTCCGGAACTGGCCAGGTTGGGCGCGGTCCTGATAGTTCACGCGGAAGTGCCCGAGCCGATTGAGGAGGCCCTGCGGGACGAGGAAGAGGGTGGGGCGGACCCTCGCAAGTATTCCACGTTTCTGAAGTCGCGCCCGCGCGAGGCTGAGAATCGCGCCGTCGAGTTGATGATTCGCCTGAGCCGCGAGACAGGCGCGCGCGTGCACATCGTTCATCATTCATCGGCTGACGCCCTGCCAGCTCTGCGTGAGGCGCGCGCTGAAGGAGTTCGGTTGACGATTGAGACGTGCCCGCACTATCTCTGCTTCGCCGCCGAAGAGATTGAGGACGGCGCGACGGAGTTCAAATGCTGTCCGCCTGTGCGCGAGCGCGAGAACCGAGAGGAACTCTGGTCGGCGCTCGACGAGGGAGTGATTGAGATGGTTGTGTCCGACCACAGCCCCTGCCCGCCGGGGATGAAGTCGCTCGACACAGGAAATTTTCTGGTGGCCTGGGGCGGAATCTCTTCCCTGCAACTGAGGCTGCCCATCATGTGGACTCTGGCGCGAGAGCGCGGCTACACGGTTAATCGCCTGGCTGAGTGGCTAGCGCGCGCGCCCGCGCGGCTTGTCGGGCTCGACAAACGCAAAGGGACAATCGCCCGTGGCTTCGACGCAGACCTTGTCATCTGGGACCCGGATGCCTCTTTTCTGGTTGAGCCTTCCATGATTCAGCACAAACACAAGCTGACGCCTTACAGTGGGCGCACTCTTAGCGGCGTGGTCGAGGAGACATACCTTCGCGGGCGTAAAATTTATGACCGCGGGCAGTTCTCCGAGGAGCCTGCCGGAGTTTTACTGAAGCGAGGATTGGAATGAGCGATTTTACAGAGTTGATTGATCTGGCTTCCGAGCGCCTGGGCGGCGCAGTGCTCTACTGTAACGACGACTTTTTCGCAGAGAAGGAGAATCTGCTCAAACCCTCCGCGCCCGTCTTCATAGAGGGCAAGTACACGGACAGGGGCAAGTGGATGGACGGCTGGGAATCGCGGCGGCGTCGGACGCCAGGGTTCGACTGGTGCATCATTCGCCTCGGCCTGCCGGGGCGAATTCGCGGCGTCGTCGTTGACACGAGTTTCTTTCGCGGCAATTATCCCGAGCAATGTTCGCTGGAAGCGTGCGCGCTCGACGGCCAGCCGGACGTCGAACAGTTGACGAGTGATTCGGTTAGCTGGACGGAGATTCTTCCGCAGTCGCAGCTCCAGGGTGATTCGCAGAACCCGTTCGCGATTACGAGCGATGAGCGCTTCACGCACCTGCGCTTCAGGATTTTCCCGGACGGGGGCGTGGCCCGCCTCAGAGTTTACGGAGAAGTCGCGCCCGACTGGGGAGCGCTGGCGCGCAGGGGCGAGGTTGACCTGGCGGCTGCGGAAAACGGCGCGCTCGTTTTAGAGTGCAGCGACATGTTCTTCGGCCATCGTCACAATCTAATCATGCCTGGGCGCGCCCTGGACATGAGTGACGGCTGGGAGACGAAGCGCAGGCGCGGGCCTGGCTACGATTGGGCCATCATCAAGCTCGCGACCGCCGGAGAGATTCGGCGCGTCGAGGTGGACACGGCGCACTTCAAAGGCAACTACCCGGACACCTGCTCTCTGGAAGCCTGCCTGGTGGAAGGAGACTCGGGTGAGTCGAATCTCTCCGAGCTTCAGTGGCAGGAGATTTTGCCGCGCACGAAGCTGCAAGCGCACGCGCGCCATTTCTATGAGGAAGAATTGAAGAAGGTCGGTAGTGTGTCGCACGTTCGATTCAACATCTACCCGGACGGGGGCGTCAGCCGCCTGCGTCTCTACGGAACAATAGCCGGGGGCAATCTTTGAGAGACGGCCTGGAGCAATTAAACGCCCTTCCGCAGGAAGAGGCCGAGGCTGAGCTGTTGAAATGCTGCGGCTCTACGCTATGGGCGCGCCGCATGGCCGAGGAGCGCCCCTTTCGTGATCTTCATGACTTAACGACCAAGGCAGACGCCGAATGGTGGGCGCTGGATGAGGAGGACTGGCTCGAAGCCTTCAGCCGCCATCCCAAAATCGGCGAAAAGAAGTCCGAGCGCGCACAGGCCGAGGCCGCGCGGCAATGGTCCGAGACCGAGCAGGCCGGGGCGACGTCCGCCGGCGAAGAGACGAGGCTGGCGCTCGCTGAAGGCAACCGCGAGTACGAGAGAAAATTCGGCTACATCTACATCGTCTGCGCCACGGGCAAGAGCGCCGACCAGATGCTCGCCATCCTCAAGGGGCGTCTACAGAACGACGCAGACAAAGAGATTCGCGTCGCGGCCGAAGAACAACGGCGCATCACGCACCTGCGCTTGCAGAAACTCTTGACGAGGGAGTCCGGAGTCTAGAGAGTCTGAAGTCCGGAGTCCGAAGTCAAAAACATTCTTATGCTTTTGACTCCAGACTCTAGACTTCAGACTCCAGACTATTCTTAACGATGAGCACAATCTCCACACACATACTCGATACGTCGCGGGGAAGGCCCGCGGGCGGGGTCGCCGTCAGGCTCGAAGTTCAGAACGCGGACGAGAGCTGGGCGGAGCTAACCCACGCCTGGACTGATGACGATGGGCGGGTCA
>DATEMM010000450.1:0-4777 GCA_035275605.1 Pyrinomonadaceae bacterium | reverse complement strand
GGTTGGCCTGCGAGACGATCTTCTGCGAGGAGAGCTGCACGGCCTCGGAAAACGCAGTCCAGGGCAAGACTCCGCAGAAGAGGTAGAGGGCGAACTCCCAGCCGCTGCCGCTCGGGTTAAATCGCGCCCCGAAGATTCCGGCGAAGATGAGAGTGAAGGTCGCAATCGTCACGACCGGCGTCAGCACGGCCCAAATGATGCCGAGCACGGAACCCTTGTAGCGCACGCTTATCTCGCGGCGCGCCAGCGAGCCTATCAAGTCAAGGCGACGCGGCAATTCCCACAACGGACGCCACACCGCCCGCCGAGCTGTCTGAGCCGAGATCATGCCGGGGAGTATAGCAGTGGTCAGGAGCAGTGGTCAGTGGCCGGTGGTCAGTGGTCAGTGGTCAGTTAAAGACAAAAGCTTATCGTCGCCGGTCTGCTGTTTTTACTGACCACCGACCACTGACTACTGACCACTGCTCTTGACCACTGCTCCTGACCACTGACCACTTGATTTGTCCAGGTCTTTCCCTGATTATTCATCGCTGGTTATGAAGACAGAGAAAGATTCCATGCAATTCTCCGAGATCAGGCTCGGTATCGTCAGCCCGATGGCGAATGAGGAGGCGTCTGCCGCCAAGTTCGTCAGGTCCGTACTGGACGAGTGCGCGACACGCTCGTTCAAGTCCGTCAGGTTCTTCGTCATCCTGGACAAAGTCAGCAAAGACCGGACGCGCGAATTACTGAACGAGCTGAAGACCGAGAGGCCGGAACTCGAAGTCGTCTGGGCGCCGGAGAACCGAAGCGTGGTCGATGCATACCTCCGCGGCTATCGCGAGGCTCTCAACGCCGGTTGCGACTGGATACTGGAGATCGACGCTGGTTTCAGTCACCAGCCTTCGGACATCCCGCAATTCTTCGACAAGATGGCGGAAGGCTACGACTGCGTTTTTGGCAGCCGCTTTTGCGAGGGCGGCAACATCTCCGACAGCTCCACGAAGCGAAAGTTCATCAGCCGCGGCGGGACCGTCCTGGCTAACCTCCTGCTCGGCACGAAGCTCAAGGACATGACAAGCGGCTTCGAGATGTTCACGCGCGAAGCCTTGACGGATGTTCTGCTCAAAGGCATACGCTCGCGCGGCCCCTTCTTTCAGACGGAGATTAAAGCTTACTGCCGCAACCTGCGCATCGCGGAGATTCCCATACAGTACAGGGCCGCCAGCCACAACGTCGGCAACCAGGCCCTCAAAGACTCTTTCAGTAACCTGTGGCGGCTGTTCCGCCTGCGACTCCAGGGCCAACTCTGAGCGGCCCGGCACACCCCTTTGACTAGAGCATGAAAGATAAGACCGCCCTGATTGTGACTTCGATTGCCCGGCCGAACGCGGTGCTGCGGGCCTTGGCCGAGGGATGCCTCGAACTGGGCCTGGACTTTATCGTCATCGGCGACCAGACGAGCCCGCCCGACTTCGAGCTGGAGGGCTGCCGCTTCTTCGACCTGGCACAGCAGCGCGAGCTTGGGTTTCGCTTCGCCGTCAAATGCCCGACCCGGCACTACGCGCGAAAGAACATAGGCTACCTGACGGCTCTACGCGACAGCGCGTCCGTGATTATCGAAACCGACGACGATAATTTCCCGACCGCGGATTTCTGGAAAGAGCGCAACCGTCGTCAACCCGCGGGCCTGGTCTCAAGCGCGGGCTGGGTGAACGTCTACCTCTACTTCACGGACGCCAACATCTGGCCCCGCGGATTGCCGCTCGACCATACACAAACTCCGGTCCCGCAATTCGAGTCGCTCAAGCAGGAAGAGTTAGACTGCCCGATTCAGCAGGGTTTGGCCGACGAGAACCCGGACGTGGACGCCATCTACCGCCTGGTGCTTCCGCTTCCGCAGTCATTCAGGAAAGACCGGCGCGTGGCGCTAGGCTCCGGCTCCTGGTCGCCGTTCAACAGCCAGAACACGACCTGGTGGCGCGACGCCTTCCCGCTGCTGTATCTTCCGGCCCACTGCTCCTTCCGCATGACGGACATCTGGCGAAGCTTCGTCGCGCAGCGCATAGCCTGGGCCAACGACTGGGCCGTCCTCTACCACGAGCCGACCGTCTGGCAGGAGCGCAACGAGCATAACCTGATGCGGGATTTCCGCGATGAAGTGCCCGGCTATCTGAACAACGCGGCCATCGCAGAGGCACTGGACAAGCTTCCTCTCAGGCCGGGCCTAGACCAGCTTAACGATAACCTGCGCCTGTGCTATGAAGAGCTGGTCAGGATGGAGCTGGTCGGGCGCGAAGAGCTTGCTTTGGTCGAAGCCTGGGTCGCAGACCTCGAAGAAATTTCCTGAGGCGAGCGGGTCGCAAACTCTAAGTTCAAGACTTTTCGTGATGGGGCAAGAGGAGAACGCGATGGAAACCTCGATCCAGAAGCTCGTCGCCATCTGTTTACTGGTCACGAGCCTCTCGCACATCATTCAGCCGCGCGTCTGGGCACAATTCTTCATCATGTTTCGCGAGAAGGGCGAGGTCGGGAGTTTTCTGAACGGCCTGCTCCATTTCCCTCTGGGAGTGGTCATCGTCTCCTTTCATAACGTGTGGCGTGGGATTCCGCTGGTCGTGACCATCATCGGGTGGGGCCTGCTGGTGAAGAGCTTTCTTTATTTAACCTACCCGAAGCACGGGTTGAGGGTGCTGGCGCGCGTCTCAATCGAGCGGGCCTGGGGGTTTGCGGTCGCGGGCGTTTTCGGCGTGGCGCTGAGCGGCCTGATAATCTTTCACCTGCTCAACAAGTAAATGCGGCCTTCGCCGTCGTCTCACGGCTCAAGCTCTACCCACTGTACGTTGATGCCGCGCCGTCGCGCATCTTCGCCCGCGCCCAGCTTCTGAGGCGATTCCGCGTTCGGGACTTCAAAGCTCAGGACGTTTCGCTCGCGCAGTAATTCCGCCGGCAGAGTCAGGGAATGAACTTCAGGCGCAGGCTGGTTGAGGACGAGCGTTGAAATCAACTGCTCGTTCAGTGCTACTTTAACTCGCTGCTCTTCCAGTTTTCCAGGGACCAGGAACGGAGTTATCTGTAGGCGCAGGGTGCGGGTTCTGAGGTCGGCCAGCTTGAAGATGATTGACGAGCTGTTATCGCTCCAGCGCTCGCCCTCGTCGGCCGTGCTCCAGCCGTACCACAGATATTTCTCTCCCTCGGACGTGGTCAGGTCAATTCGCCCTGGTGCGAGAGGCAGGATTTCGCTCGGCTGAGGAATCGGCAGAATCCCTGCCATGAACTGCGGCTGCCTCCAATCCCAGAGCCGCTCCGGGTGCCTGTCCAGCTCGAAGGGCCTCATGTTCCAGAGCCAGGTCGCGTGCGATGTCGCCCCGCGCGTGTTGATGAAGGCGCTTATCAATAAAAGCAGGACGCCGCAACCGAGCTGCGCTCTCCAGGCCACAGTTTTACCTGCGCCGTGATGCTCGCGCCACGCGAGCATGGCCTTTGTCCCCAGGATGGCCAGCAGCACCAGCCAGGGCACCAGACCCGTCGTGAAGCGCGGCCCGAAGCTGTGCCCGCCCCACCAGTGCAGGAAGCTGGAGACGGCCGCCAGGTGGCCCAACATGATCGCCAATGAGAGCCAGACGAGGCGTCGAAGGGTTACGTGCCGCCAGTACCGCACGAGCAGGAAAGCCACGAAGAGGAGCGACGGGACGTAGACCAGGAGCCCGCGCGCAGGGCTGACCAGGTTTCCGGCCATCGCCACCCAGAAGGCCCCGAACTGTAGACGGCTGGCGCGGTAATAGTTCGGCAGGAGCTGGCCGAAGTTGTGCCAGGAATAGAGGACGAACCCCGCCAGCCAGACCGCGCCCGTCAGGGCATACCACAGGAACAAACGCCTGTGAAAGATGATGAGGTAGATGCTCAGCGCGAAGATGTGGACGGCGAAAGTCGGACGCACGAAGTACATCCAGGAGAGCAGGCTCGCCAGCAGGAAGGGATTGAGAGAGCGCTTTTCGACCTCGCTTCTCAGCAAAAGGTAGATGACAATTCCCAGCAGCAGGATTCCCCAGGTGTCCGACCACAGCGCCCTGGACGCTGTGCTGTAGACCTGAGTCCCGAGCGCGCCGCCGAGCGCCAGAACTACGCTCCAACTCGTCGGCAATAAGAGGCGCGCGGTGTAGAAGAAGATGACGGCCAGTGTGGCCATCAGCAGCGCCGCCAGCCCTGCTTCTATCTTCACCTCGCCCTGCGGGTCGTAGCTCCGGTCTGCCCCGGCCGCGGAGACGCCCAAGAGGTTGAGCGCGGCGACGAAGGGCGCTGAGAGCACGGAGCTGCCCGGCGGCAGGTGGTAGTAAAGATGGCCGCGCGCTATCTCCAACTGGTAGATGGGGCCGTTGCTGTAGTAGTAACCGCGCCAGAGCGGCTCGTGGCGCGTGATGGTGTAAGCGTCTAACTTAAAGCTGCCGTGGTCGAGCAGGCTCTGGCTGACCAGCATGGAGAATTGCGAGTCGCCCACCTGGTGAATCCGCGAAATCAGGAAGATGGAAAGCGTCGAGGCGAAAATCAACGTAGCCGCCACCGTGGCGGAGCTTAACCAGCCTGCTCTACGTAGTCGGTCACGAATCAAGGTGTGCAAGATAATACCAAAAGAAGTCATGAGTGATGAGTGGGTGAGTTCAACGTTAGAGGAATTACCTCAACGAGCCCCGTCAGGGGCGGCATGACAATAGCCCAGGGCTTTAGCCCTGGGCATAGCATTGGATAAATGATGACAGCCCCGTAGGGGCGACTGAATCAGTCGCCCCTACGGGGCTCA
>DATEMM010000449.1:0-6280 GCA_035275605.1 Pyrinomonadaceae bacterium | reverse complement strand
CACTTCATAGAGGTCACGCGTCCCAATCTTCACCTCGTCCCCGCCGACTACACGCGCAAGCAGACCCTCGCCGCGTCGGAACGCTTCGTCACCCTGGAGCTTAAGGAATTTGAAACTCTCGTCGTCAACGCGCAGGACCGTATAGCCGAGCTGGAGGCGAGCCTCTTCCGGCGCGTCTGCGCGGAGATCGGAAAGAACAGGGGAGAGATTCAGACCGCCGCCGGGACAATCGCTTACCTGGACGCGACGGCCTCGCTGGCCGAAGTCGCGGAGACGCATAATTACGTCCGCCCCTCCGTCGTCGATTCCGCCGAATTAAAAATCAAAGCGGGCCGCCATCCCGTGCTTGAAAGGCTGGCCGAGGACGGCACGTTCGTCGCCAACGACGCGGAACTCGGCAGCGACGACGCCCAGATAGCTTTGATTACTGGGCCGAACATGAGCGGGAAATCGACTTTCCTGCGGCAGACTGCGCTCATAGTGTTAATGGCCCAGACGGGTTCGTTCGTTCCGGCGGCCGAGGCGACCGTGGGGCTTTGCGACCGCATCTTCACGCGTATAGGGCTCTACGACCGGCTGGGCAGCGGCGAGTCAACGTTCATGACCGAGATGGTCGAGACGGCGCAGATTCTTCACCACGCGACGCCGCGTTCGCTGATTCTGTTAGACGAGCTTGGACGCGGGACTTCCACCTACGATGGGCTGGCGGTCGCGCGCGCCGTCCTCGAATACATACACAACCACCCGCACATACGCTCGAAGACGCTTTTCGCGACTCACTATCATGAGCTGACGGAGCTGGCCGACCTCCTGCCGCGACTCAAGAATCTTTACGTGGAGATTGACGAGGAGGGCGGGGAACTGGTCTTTCTTTACAAGGTCAGCCCCGGCAGCGCATTGAAGAGTTACGGAGTCTATGCCGCCAAGATAGCGGGCCTGCCGCGTCCCGTCGTCCGCCGCGCCGAGGAGCTTTTGAGCTACTACGAATCGCACGGGCACCAGACGGGAGGAAGAGCAGAGGTCGCCCCCGCTGAGCGCGAAGCGTCAGGCAATTCGCCGCGCGGCACGGAAATCTCTTCGTCCCTTCTTGGTCTTGACCTGGACAACCTCTCTCCCGTCGAAGCCCTCACGAAGCTCTACGAACTGCGCCGCCTCGCCGAGTCCGAAAAACAGCAGAACATCCGAGCCATCAAGACGGCCTGAAACACAGTCGAGTGTGGTTAGATTTTTTGTCAGACCGGGTCGGTGTGGATGTGTACCCGTGCGCGTGGAATCTCGGCCTCGATGGCGCGCAGCACGCGGACGGTCAGGTCATGCGCCTCTTGCAGGCGCATGTTGCGCTCGACCTCCAAGTGCAGGTCTATGAACTTCTGAGACCCGGAACGGCGCGTTCGCAGGTCGTGGAAACCGTGCACGCCCTGGTCCCTGTAACGGCGCACCACCTCGGCAATCTGGTTGTCCACCTTGAGCGGCAGCCTTCTGTCCATCAGCGCGTCAATCGACTCCTTCCCGACCATAGCAGCAGACCACAGGATGTAGATTCCTATCAGTGTGGAGATGAGCGGGTCGGCAACCTGCCAGGGCGTGAGGCTGACGATGACCAGGGCGAGCAGCGCGCTTGAGTTACTGTAGATGTCCGTCACGTAATGCATGGCGTCGGCCTGGAGCGCAGGCGATTCCGTCTCGCGCGCAACGCGACGGAGCCGTATAACGAGGGCACAGCTTACACCCACGGCCACGATCATCGTAAAAATACCGATCCACTCGGACTTGGTCGGATTGGGGTTAATAATCCGGCGGATGGACTCGCGCAGGAGAAAGATGCCAGAGGCAGCGATGACGATTGACTGGAAGAGGCCCGCGAGAGATTCGGCCTTGCCGTGCCCGTAGGTGTGATCTTCGTCGGCGGGGCGGGAGGCGGCGCGCACCGCGAAATAGTTGATGGCCGAGGCGAAGATGTCCATCGTCGAGTCGAGCAGTGACGCCCAGACACTGATTGACCCGGTGGCTACTCCAGCGCCTATCTTGAGCGCGATGAGGAACGCAGCCGCGAGCATCGAAAGACGTGCCACGGAACTCTTCGCCGCGTCCTCTTTCTGTTTAAGGGAAACCCCGTCTGCCGTCGCCGCCGTCGCCATCGCGTTTCAATATTACCAGTAGATTAACGAATCAAGTAAAGCGCCGAACCGGAGTCGCTAGTGGCTGAGCGCTTCGGGGTGCTCTGCGACCTCTTCGACGGGGTGGCTGCGCGTTCGCCACGTGACGACCGCCACGCCTGAGAAGATGAAGGCGGAAGCTATCCAGGTTCTAGGGTTCCATTTCTCGTTGAGCAGGAGAGGCGCGAGCGCGAACGCGATGAGCGGCTGGAGATAGATGTAGACGGCGACGGTGCTTGGCTCAACCCTGGCCAGCGCCCAGGCGTTTAAGTAATAAGCTCCGACCGTCGGCACCAAAATAATGTAGACGACTGCGAGCCAGACGCCGGTCCCGGCCGTCTGCAAGGGTGCGCCCGCGAGCGAGTAAGCGCCGACCGGCAACGTGCCTATGCAGCCGAAGATGAAAATCCAGGTAATGACGGTCAGCGCCCCGTAGCGCCGGAGCACGTCTTTCGAGATGGCCAGGTACGCGCCGTAGGAGACGGAATTGAGCACTATCAATAGATTGCCGACGGCCGTGTCGCTCGTAAAATTGCGCTCAGGGTAAAGCAGGTAGACAACGCCCGCGGCGGCTAGCCCAATCCCGAGCGCTTTGCGAATCGTCAGGCGGTCGTAGCCTAGGACGAGGCTGACCAGCAGCGTGAAGACGGGAATCGTCGTGCCGAGCAGCGTGGCGTTGATGACGGTCGTGTAAGAGAGTCCTTTGACGAAAAGGAACTGGTTGAGGACGACGCCGAGCAGGGCGTAGAGGGCCAGGCGCGCATAGTCGCTCCTGCGAATCTGGCGCGCGCGTCCGACTGTCAGTTGCAGGGCGAGAAAGGCGACCGCTGCGCCCGCGACCCGGAAGGCGACGAGGCCCGTGCTCGGCAAGACCGTCAGAGCGATCTTGCCGACAATCGGCCACGTGCCGAACATGAGTTGAACGGCAATGAGCGCGAGGTGCGGCCCGGCACCCCCGCGTCCGATTGTCGCAATGCTTTTCAAACAATCATCAGGAGCGGGTTTTCGAGAATCCGTTTGAAGGTCTGTAGGAAGCGCGCGCCGGTCGCCCCGTCAATGACGCGATGATCACAGGACATGGTGACTCGCATCATCTGGCGAACAGTCATCTGCCCGTCACGCACAACCGGCTTCGGTGTGACCGCGCCGACGGCCAGGATGGCCGCCTCCGGCGGATTGATGACGGCTGTGAACTCGTCAATGCCGAGCATCCCCAGGTTGCTGATGGAAAAGGTCGCGCCGGTGTATTCCTCCGGCATCAGTTTGCGCGAGCGCGCACGCTCGGCCAACTCACGAACTTCACCGGCGATCTGGCTCAGGGGCTTTTGGTCCGCGCTTCGCACGACGGGGGTAATCAGTCCGTCTTCGATGGCGACGGCCACCCCTATGTCAGCGCGCTCGTAGTAGCGGACGTTTCTGTCCTGGAAGGAGGCGTTGACCTGCGGGTGCTGAATCAGGGCCGCGGCGGCGACCTTGATGATAACGTCGTTGATGCTGATTTTAAGCTCTGGGTCGAGCTCGTTGACGGAGCGGCGCATCTCTGCGACGCGGTCCATCTCGATCTCGACGGTCAGGAAGAAATGTGGCACAGGGCCGATGGAAGTGACGAGCCGGCGCGCGATAGTCTGTCGCATGACGGACGTGGGCTCGTCCCTGTAAGGCGAAGCGCCTTCGAGCGCGGGGGCCTGCGCGGGCTGTGAGCCGGGCTGGACGGCGCGCAGATGACGCTGAGGCGCTTGCTGTGCTCCGGCTTCCGCCGTCTGCTGGCCTCCACTCATCGCGGCTTCGATGTCGCGCTTGATGATTCGCCCGCCTGGGCCGCTTCCCTTGAGCGAGCGTAGATTGATGCCCGCTTCGGCGGCCATTCGCGCGGCGAGCGGGGAAACTACAAGGCGGTCGCCGCGCTGCGCCTCTGCGGGCGCGGCCTGCGAACCGTTGCCGGAAGGGGCCGACGCTTTCGCCGCGTCGGCCGCAGGTTGCGGCTGCTGCTGCCCAGCCTGTTCTTCAGCCTTTCCGTCCTGTTCGGCTGGCGCTGGCGGCTGGGCGGCCTGGGCGTTTGTGCCAGAACCCGCCTGCGCGACGATCGAGGAGATGTCCTCGTCCGCCTCGCCGATGACGGCTATGAGTTGGCCGAGCGGCACGCTCTCGCCCTCTTTAATCAGAATCTTGCGCAGGACGCCGGAGCCGAGCGCCTGCATCTCCATAGTGGCCTTGTCGGTGTCAATCTCCGCGATGGGCTCACCCATGGAGACCTTATCGCCCTCCTGCTTGAGCCACCTGGATATCTGCCCCTCCTCCATCGTCGGCGAGAGCTTGGGCATTACGACCTGTGTTGCCATTCATTACTCCTCAGTGGTCAGTGGTCAGTGGTCAGTGGTCAGTTAAAGACAAAAGCTGGTTGTTTCTTTAACTGACCACTGACCACTGACCACTTTTAATCTAGGTACGCCACTTCGCGCACGGCTTTGATGATCTGCTCGACGTCGGGAATTGCCAGCTTCTCCAGGTTCTTGGCGTAGGGCATGGGCACGTCCGCGCCAGAGACGCGGCGGACGGGCGCGTCCAGGTAATCAAAGGCGCGCTCCGTTATCTCCGCGCTGATCTCCGCGCCGACTCCGCAGAACGGATGCGACTCTTCGGCGATGACGACGCGGTTGGTCTTCTTGACGGAAGTGATGATGGTTTCGATGTCGAGCGGGCGAATGGTGCGCGGGTCAATCACCTCGCAAGAGACGCCCTGCTCCGCAAGCTGCTCGGCGGCCTTTAAGGCGACGGGGACCATCAGCGAGCGCGCAACGATCGTCGCGTCCTTGCCCTCGCGCTTGACGTCGGCCACGCCAAGCGGAATCGTGAAATCTTCATCCTCCGGAACCTCGCCCTTGTTGCCGTACATACGCTCTTGTTCCAGGAAGATGACGGGGTCGTCGTCGCGGATTGAGCTCTTGAGGAGTCCCTTGGCGTCCGCGGGCGTTGACGGCATCACGACTTTGACGCCCGGAAAGTAGGCGAACCAAGATTCCATAGCCTGCGAGTGCTGCGACGAGACCTGGAAGGCTGAGCCGTTAGGGCCGCGAAAGACGATCGGAATCTTGAACTGCCCGCCGGACATGTAGAGCATCTTGGCCGCGGAGTTGATGATCTGGTCTGTGGCCAGGATGGAGAAGTTGAAGGTCATGAACTCCACGATGGGGCGAAGTCCCACCATCGCCGCGCCTACGCCGAGGCCGGCAAACCCCAGCTCCGTAATCGGGGTGTCGATCACTCGCTTGTCACCGAACTCTTCCAAAAGGCCCTTCGTGACTTTGTACGCACCCTGGTAGGCCGCGACCTCCTCGCCCATCAAAAAGACGTTCTCGTCGCGGCTCAACTCTTCCCTGAGGGCCTGATTAAGCGCCTCGCGCATTGTGATAACGGCCATCTCTTAACCTCGGGTGAATCGTAAATGGTAAATGGTGAATGGAAAAAGAAAAACCGTTCTTCTATTTACCATTTACGATTCACCATTCACTATTCACGATTTACCATTCAACGGATTTGCATAGATGTGTGTGAAAAGCTCCGCGGGGTCAGGTTCCGGGCTCTCGTCCGCGAAGCGCGCGGCGTGCTCAACCTGCTCGCGCACCCCTTTCTCGATTTCGGCTAAGCCCTCGTCCGTCAGGATGCCTTTCTCCTTCAAACTCGCCGTGAAGAGCTTGATCGGATCGCGCTCCTGGTACTTCTCGATTTCGCTCCGCGTGCGGTAGTTGCCGGGGTCCGACATGGAGTGGCCCATGAAGCGGTAGGTGCGGACCTCAATCAGCGTCGGCAAATAATCCTTTCGCCCGCGCTCGACGGCTCGCTCCACGGCCTCGCGCACGGCCAGCACGTCCATCCCGTCCACGAACTCCGAGGCCATCTCGTAGGCGCAGGCCTTCTTCGAAACGTCTTGCAGCGACATCGCGCGTTGCAGAGACGTTCCCATCCCGTACTGATTGTTCTCGCAGATGTAGATGCAGGGGATTTTCCAGAGCTGTGCCATGTTGAGCGATTCGTGGAACGCGCCCTGGTTGACGGCGGCCTCGCCGAAGAAGCAGAGAGTCACCTGGTCGGTCCCCTTGTACTTGGAGGCGAAGGCGACGCCTGTG
>DATEMM010000448.1:0-3007 GCA_035275605.1 Pyrinomonadaceae bacterium | reverse complement strand
AATGGCTGATGCGCATCGGGCGATTGCGAAACACGCTGACGCGAATCGGCATCGGGGTCGGGATGAGCCTGCTCGGCTTCATCGCCGCGCGCATACACCTGCACATCTTCGACAAGATGTACCTGCGCTACGGGAGCCTGGAGAACTTTAACCGGCAGGAGAAGAAGACGTGAGTGAGTTCAACGGGACGCGCTTTGAGTACGGGCGGGCGGCGTCTTGCATTGAGTGCGGCTTACTACTCTGATTTTTCCTGCGCTGCGCGAATGGCCGCGTACACGGCGCGCACTGTTGCGCGGTCGAGTTCCTTCTCCGCTTCCGAAAGCTGCTCGTAGGGAACCATCAATTCTTCCCCTAATTCACTTTTGCGCGAGGTGATGCCCTGCGCCCTCTTGGACTCCACCCAGGCCTCGTGGACTTTCTCCGCGACCAGCTCAATATCAGGTAAGTTCAAGCTCTCTGTCCTTCATTCTTCTACAGACTGAAATAGCCAGAGCCTGTGACAGGCTTCTTCGCGGTGAAGCGGTCGAGCGCCTCCAGGACTTCGCGGCAGAGAGCGCGTTCGGCGTCGCCGCGCCCCGCTATGTCGCGCAGGCGCACGGCCAGCGTGAGCAGGTCACGGTGCTCCGGGGCCGAGCGCACCTTGCCGAGCCAGTCGAGCAGCTCGCCGCTCTTCCTTTTCCCGTCCACGCCGCTTGCCTCCACGGCCCGTTCAAAGAGCGTCTCGACCAGCCCGGCCGTTTCGTGCGCGTCTACGAGCGTGGCGATGGCGTCGGCGAAATGCGCGGCCCTGTCCATCTCTTCCGGCGTGAAAGGCTGGTAGGGCGGATTGCCTAAGCGGTTGACGAATTCGAGCACGCCGACCGTTTCGCCCTCGACGCGGAGAGGTGTGGCGAGCAGCGTCTGCGTCGAATAGCCCGTGGCGCGATCGACTTCCGCGTAGAACGACTCGTCCTGTGCCACGTCGGCCACGGCTACGGGCTGCCCGCTCGCGAAGACGAAACCCGCGATGCCTTTGCCCGGCGGGATCCTCACCTTCATCAGCTTGTCCGCGACCTCGCCGATGGCCGCCAGGAATTTCAGCCCTCCGCGGTTCCCGTCGCGCACGAGCACAGACGCCTCGTCCGAGCCCATCGCATCCCCGGCCACGTGCAGCAGGTTTTCGATGGAGCGCTTCAGAGGCGAAGTCAGCAGGTTCGCCACGTCAACGGCGCGGATGGCTTCGCGTAGTTGTGCCTCGAACGAGGCGGCGCGCGGCGTGGCGCGCCGTCCATCGACTCTCTTCTTAGACGAAGGCTTGGGGGTGATCTTCTTCGCCATGCTTCTCTTCCAGGGCTTCGGATTGACGGGGCCGTGGCTCAGAAAGCTTTCTGAGCCGGCACAAAAACCCTTAGCGCCCTCTGCGCCTCCGGCCCCTGCGAGATTTGGTCGTCGTCCTGGGCTTGCCCGGCGTGGCCTTCATCGTCGTCGTCTGCTTCCCAGGCTTCGCCATCGAAGCGACCAGGTCCTGCACGATCTCATTCTTAATGTCGGCCCTGATCTGCACCTCGTCGTTCTGTGCAGAGATTTGCAGGGAGTTGATCAGGTCTCGCTCATTCTGGCCGGGGAGTTTTGCGCTGACCTGCTGGCGTATGCCGAGCAACATGTCGCTGATGGACTGCGCCTGTTCCGGCGAGCCGAGGCGCATCCCGGTAATTATGTTGAAGTCCGTTTCGGTCGCGCCGATGGAAGCGAAAATCTGCTTAATCATGCCGACCAGCTTGAGTATGCCCTGGGCCATTTCGTCGGAGGGTGCGCCCTGGCGCAAGTCTTCCGCGACCGACGGCGGCACGTTTCCGGCCATCCCGATGACGGCGCTGCTGTCGCGCGTCGCGAGCCGGACGAGGGCTTCGTCAACGCGCCCGTTGCCCGCCGCGGCGTCGATGGTCGCGCGCACCTGCGGCAAATCGCCGATGACAAGCGTCGTCGGGTCGAGCACCGTCACGGCGACGGTCGCCCTCTCCGTTCTGGTCCGCGGGGGGTCCGGCGGCGGCTCGCTGTAGATGATTTTCCCGCCGTAGGTCTCCTCGTGCTGCTTGCCCTTCCCTTCTTTCTTGAGGAAGGCGATCAGCCCCTCCGGATTGAAATCACCGCGCACGATGATGGTTATGCCGACGTCCTCCTTCTTCGTCTTCGGCCCCACAGGCCCAAGCAACCGCACACCGCACACGATGCGCTCGATGGAGAGGATGTTGATGCCGGTCTTCTGATTCACTTCGGCGAGGGCACCCGTCAGCTTGGCCAGCGTCGCGGGGTCTTTGGCTAAGACGCGCGGGATGATTTCGGTCATTATCCGTCGCGAGTCCACAAAGATAACCACGTCGGACGTGGGCAGCGCCGAGAGCGGGTCGGTCTGGGCGAAGACCTGGGCCGCGCCGGCTAGAATCGTGAGAAGAGTCGCAATGAGCAGAGAGCGCAGTCTGGCGTTCATAGGATTAATCACCTTTCGCTCGCTTGAAGAAAGGAGCCTTCGGGCTCTTTTCGTCAAAAGATGTGTCGGGGCGGGGCTGAGCCGCCGTCTAAAGACTTTTACTTGTCGGTCGGCGGCTTGATGCCGGGCGCAGTCGGCGTCGTCTTAGGCGCGGCCCCGCCTGTCGTCGCCCCACCGCCGGAAGGAGCGGCGGTAGTGGCAGGCGCACTCATCGTCGTATTGGCGGCGGTGGAATTGCCGTAGGTCGTCGTTCCGGGGGCGTTGGCATTAGTGCTCCTGTCATTACTGCTCGCGCAACCGATTGCGGCGACGGCGACGGCCGCCAGGGCCAAAAAGGTTAGAGTTCTTCGCATCGAACTGGTCTCCCGAAGATTAGTGATCAATTAAGGGGGCGGCGACGAGCATACTACTGTCCGGGGAGTTTTACTACTGCATTTCCGGCGCTCAACGCCCGGCGCGGCGCAGCCTGTGCCAGCCCGCAAGAATGAGGAAGAGTCCCATCCCGCCGATGACGGTTGTGACCTTCAATGCCCCCGCGCG
>DATEMM010000447.1:0-4482 GCA_035275605.1 Pyrinomonadaceae bacterium | reverse complement strand
AGCAGCTCTTTCATACACCAGGGCTTCCTGCGCTTCGTCGCCAGGCAGGACGCCGAATCCTTATCTAGGATCGTTTGCCGGGAGAATGACCGCGAGCGTGTGCGAGCGGCAGAGCTGCTGGACGAAGACTACACCAGGGTCTTCCTGCGACGCGCCAAGGAGGCTTATGCCGAAGGGCTCCCTGTGAACCCCTCGGCCGACGACATGAACGCCCCTTCGGAATTCACGGCGAACAAGCTGTTGGAGGTCGGGCTGCTGCGGCGAGAGGTCCTGGTCAGTTGCCGCAAATCCGGGCACACACTGTTTAGTTTGCCTTCGGCGGATTCGCTGGCCGTCATGACCATCAGCCACGCCTGGTGCAGCGTGTGCGGTGCGCCCATCGCGGACGAGAAGATAGAGGAGGCGTTGGCTCCGACCCGCCTGGCCTCGGCCCTGCTGGAAGACGGGGCGTGGCTGGTCAATCGCCTGCACGCGATGCTGAAAGGGTTCGGCATTCCAGAGAGCGAGATTGTCGTCGAGCCGCCCTCGGGTGACGGCGAGGCGCGCATGCTGGCGCGTGTTTGCGACGAGATGTTCCTGCTGGTGATGAGGGATGGGGACCTGACGCCCGCCTTCGCGCGGCGGGCCGTCAACACACGGGTCGAAACGGAAGCTCGCCACCTGGTCATAGTCGCCACGGGGACGATTCACAACGAGGGGCGCATGAGCCTGCTCAACTTCGCGAAACGTATGGAGCGCGGCGGGAACGATTTCGAGATGATTATCGCCGACGGGGTGGGCACGGCTGCCGCGGAGCTGCGCCGCGCCTTCAACCGTGTCTCGCAGAAAGTCCTGGCCGAACAGTTGTGCGAGCTGGACGACAGCCTCGGCACGAACGTCGCCCGCTTCATCACGGCCAGATTCCAAATTCTACAGGATGCCGGGAGCCGGAATGTCGCGGCCCAACTCCCCGCCGCCGCGGAACACGCCTCCGCCACAAAGCTGCTTACCTAGAGCGCCGTCTCAGTAAGAATTAACCGCCGTGGTTAATATCTGCTTTGTATCTGCGTTCATCTGCGGTTCTTCACGGTTGGCCGAACCTGGACCGATACTCGTCCGATTTGATGAAACCGTTAATCATCACGCGGTAGTCGCCCGTCCGGTCTAGCGTCTTAATCCATTCAAGGTAGAGGATGTCCGGGTCGCGCCTCAAATAGCCGAAGTATTGCATGACGACGAACGCCTCGTTGTAGAACTTCCGGTAGACCTCCGCGCTCTCGACAATGGCGCGCAAGACACCTGCGCGCGTTCTCCTTCCCGCCGCGAGGTCGTCAATCAGAGCCTGTTTCTGTGGCAGACTGATTCCAGCCGTGTTGAGGATGGCGTTGACGTAGGCCGCCGGGTCCGTCAGCGATTCGTACCTTGCCTTGAACTCCGGGCGGGCCGCGAAGTCTTCGATGAAAGCCGCGCGGCTTGCCTCCAACTGCTCAGCGGTCTGGAAGCCGCTGACTCGTGCCAGGTCGGGCATGAACTCGCCAAAGTGCGGGACACGGCCGAGCGCCGCCGCGTAGAATCTGTAAGTGAAATAACCGCCCTGCTGGAATTCCGCCGAGCGGTAGAAGGCCGAGGAGACTTCCACCTGATCGCAGTACGTCGCGTCGGCTGGGCAACTGTTCAAGATGTCCAGCCAGCCCTGGAATCCTCCGGGCTCCGGCTCGCGGTTGAGAAAGTCCAGGTAATGCTGGCGTATAAAGAACGACGCATCGTCAACCGGATTGTTGGCGGAAGGAGAAGTGTCGTTGTCCGCGATGGCAACCGTGGCCGTCCGGCTTCCGCCGAGCCCGCAACCGACCGGACTGCTCAGTTGTAGATAGAAGGACTCGTCGCCCTCAACGAACGCGTCGTTAATCAGGGGCACGCTGATGGTCTTGCTGGCTTCGCCCGGCGCAAAGCGCAAGGAGCCGGAGGTCGTGGTGTAGTCGGAGCGCTCGGAGGCAGAGGCCACGCACATCGCGTTGAGCGCGTCGGGGCAGTCGCTGGTCGTAAAGGCGACGCTCGCTTCCTGCGACAAATCGCCCAGGCGCGTGACGATTAGAGGGTCGCCACCCTGCCCGCTCTCTCGAACGCGGAAGGCCGGGGAGCGAAACTGGACCGTGCATTGTGCGGGCGGCGGCAGTGTGGAATTGAGCGATTGCCAGTTGGGGTCATAATTGGCGGCGCTGCCCTGTGTGATGCGCGTCGGCTGGCCGCCGTCGGAGTTCACGACGTAGATTTCCCTGTGCCCGTCACGGTCGCTGGTGAAGGCTACGCGCGTGCCGTCGGGCGACCAAGAGGGGAAGAGGTCTTGCGCGGAATGCTCCGTCAAAAACCTGACGCCTCCTCCGCTTGCCCTGACGACGAACAGGTCCGCGACCCTGCGCGGCTGCTGCGTGGGCGCTGACTCGTTATCGTAAGAATAGGCGATGAGGGTTCCGTCGGGCGACCAGGTCGGGCCGCTGCCGAGGGCTTGAGGGAAGAACGAGGCGAAGCGCAGCGGATAGTCTCCGATTCGCGTCTTGCCGCTCCCGTCCGCGTTGGCGACGAAGAGGTAAAACTGAATGCCCTCTTCCATGAAGTTGTTGCTGGCCTCGCGCCCTGTGAAGGCGATTCTAGTCCCGTCGGGCGACCATTCCGGGTCGGCAACCTCCGTCGAAGTGGGTTCGAGGCGCGCCGTCGCCCCGCTCCCGTCCGCGTTCACGACCGAGAGGCTGGAAATCTCCCCCATTAAGCTGGCGACGTAAGCCAGCCTCTTGCCGTCCGGCGACCACGCCGGGTCGTATATACGAAAGTCAACGCCATCGTCATTCTTAGTGATCTTGGTGACGCCGCTCCCGTCTGCGTTCATCACGTAAAGGTTTAGCCTCCCGGTCCGATTGCTCGTAAAGGCTATCTTGGCCCCGTCGGGCGACCAGACGGGCGTTGCGTCCAGGGCGGGATTCTTCGTGAGATTCATCTGATTACTGCCGTCCGGGTTCATCGTGTATATCTCGGCGTTCCCGTCGCGCTCGCTGGTGAAAGCGATCTTACCGTTCGCGCCGGGCTGCGTCGGTGCCAGGGGTCGAGCGGTGGCCGTCGGCTGCGACGCCAGGGTTCTGACTGCGCGGCTCGCAGGGCGGCCCGCCCCGCCAATCGAAAGCAAGAGCGCCAGTGCGAGGGCGACTCTGTGGTTAATACTGACCTTTGCGAATCTCATAACTTCCTCCCTGGTATCTAACTCTAACTGCAACCCCCGCCGTCACTCGTCGGGCTGAGAATCTGGACGCACCCGCCGAAGTCCAGCGGCTCCATGCTCTCCTCGTTCCCGTTGGCGAAGATGAAAGCGGCGATGGTCAGTGCCCCGCCGATTGCTAACAAGAGCCCCGCGACCTTGCGGCCGCTAAAATTATTTCGACCGACCGACTGGGACCCCGCGCCATCCTCCGAACCGGCAACCTCGCCCGCCCTGACCTGCTGCGTGCGCCCGGCCGTGCGAAGCTCGACGTGCCCCGTCAACACAGCGACCGTCAACCTTCCGTTCGCAAACTCGACGCTGAAGGCTGCGGGCTCGCTCGGGTCGGCGACAACCGTTGCGTCTTGCGCCGTGACCTGAACGCTGGAACCTCCTGGCACAGAAAGGCGGACACGGCCGACGCCTAGCAGGCACGACAAATTGGACTCGTCGAACATCAACCTGGCGCTGGAATTCGTCATCAGCCAGACGCGGCCGCGTGCGCCGAGGCTGACGGCCGCCGCCGAATTGGCTGCGGTATCGACGGTGCTGCCTGAAAAGAGCGTCTGGCCCGAGATCGCCGGTTGCCCGTCAACCTTAGTCGAGCCCGAAGCGGTGAGTTCGCCCGTGAGCCTGATTCTCCCGGCGGCGTAGAGGGCGGGTGTGCCCATCACTGCCACGGCGAGACAAAGCGCGATGAGGCGGCGTGTCAGAGTTTCAGAGTTCATTTTCAGTTCCTCCATGTCAGGTGCGACTCCTTAAGGACAGGGCGTGGTCACGCAGATAATCTGGCCGCTGGGTTTCTGGTCGTCGCCGCCGCTGCTGGCGATGATGGCGGCGATGATTACTACTGCTGCCGCGACCGCGACCCCGATGCCAATCTTCGCGCCCGTCGAAAGATTGTTGCCCTTGATGCCGGCGACTTCCGCGTATGCAATCGGCGAGGTCACGCCCGTTTTGGCGTCCGCGACGACGAAATGATCTTCGCCGATTTCGGTGACGTAGCCGTGATACCTGGTCTTGTCCGTGAGCAGCACGCGCACGCGCGCGGACTTGCCCGTGCCGATGGCAGCGATTCCCGTCTTGACCTCGGCGGCGAGCATGGCCCTCTTCATTCTCTCTTTCCGGGTTTCACCGGCGAGCAGCGTGAAGCTCGCGGCGTGAATCATCAGCGCCACCAGCGCCAGGGATAGAATTTTCTTCATACGAGGTTTCCTCTCACTAAACTTTCGACCTTAAAATTGCAGCTTGAGCGC
>DATEMM010000446.1:0-14974 GCA_035275605.1 Pyrinomonadaceae bacterium | reverse complement strand
GTAGGGCGTGAGCCCGCCGGGTTTACAGCCCGGTGCCATTAACCACTCGACCACCCCTGCATCCTTTTTAGTCTGCCGTGGAGCCGGCGAAGGGACTTGAACCCCCGACCCTCTGATTACAAATCAGATGCTCTACCAACTGAGCTACGCCGGCCCGCTATAGACAGTCCTCCGCCTCATCCGGCAAAACTCGGATACTACCAACAGCCCCGCCAAAACGCAAGTGCAGTCGGGCTAAAACGCAAGACGGGGCTGTACTTTAGCTCCTCACCGCCCGGTGTTCAACAAAGGCCAAAGAAATGTGTTGACCTTGCGGCTTGCCCAAGTTAGGATTGAACTGGCTTTAGAGGGGCGCGCAACCCTGTGCGCCGGCTCGTCTTTTGAACTTCCAAACGCTTCTGGAGTGCCCGCCGTTGATTCGCAGCGGGCTTCCCCGGCCTCACGCTCCGGTCAACAGAATTCATGCGGTTCCTGAAACAGTAAGGAGACTCGTCGTGCGTATCAGTCAAATTCTATCGAGAGGCCTCGCGGCTCTTCTTCTACTCTGCGCCTTTTCGTTTGCCAGCGTCTTGAACGCCCAGACTTCGGCCCCCGCGCCGGAGCCGACCCCTACGGTCGTGCTGCCACAGGAGCGAGCGGCCGCGCCGGTCGCCGGTTGGACGAACCTTTATTGTGCCGGTTATGTGCAGTATGCGCCCGCCCCCCTCGGCCCAGAGATCGTCGGCGCAGAGCAGGAGCAGGAGCAGCGCACCTTCGTCGAGGGCGACTTCATCTTCATCAACGCGGGCGCGCAGCAGGGCATCAAGGTCGGGCAGGAGTTTCAGATCGTCCGCCCGCGCGGCCAGTTCTCGTCTAAGTTCACGACGAAGAAGGGCTGGCTGGGCGTCTACATGCAGGAGCTGGGGCGGTTGCGCGTCACGGACGTCAAGGAGCGCGTCTCCGTTGCAGTCATCACCAACTCTTGCGAAACGGTCCTGCTGGGCGACCTGCTTAGGGATATCAACAACCGCGTCGCGCCCATTGAGCGCGCGGACGTTTTCCTGGATCGCTTTGCCGAGCCGACCGGCAAGCAGCGTGGGCGCATCGTGATGGCGCGCGACGCACGCGAGTTCCTGACCAAAAACCAGATCGTTTACATAGACCTCGGCGCCGAGGACAACGTGAAGGCAGGCGATTACCTGACCGTCTACCGTCCGGCCGGCGGCGGCAACGTCACGCGCATCGAGAACGAAGAGATCGCGCGCTCGCAGAGCGGCGGGTTCGAGAGTGACCGCTATCGTGGCGGCAAGTTCTCCATCCAGTCGCAGCGGACCAAAGACTACTCCAACACGCCCGGCCTCTTCTTCAAGAACGAGCCGGTGACGACGCGAGAGATCAAGCGCCATCGCCCGCCCGTTCCGCGCAAAGTGGTCGGCGAGATGGTCATCCTGAACGTCCAGACGCGCACGGCCACGGCCATCATCACGCGCGTCGCCCAGGAGATACATACGGGCGATTTCGTAGAGCTTCAATAAGAAAAAGCTGAAGTCAGAAGTCAGAAGCCGGAAGGAAAGATGTTGGAACGCTTTCCTCCCGGCTTCTGACTTTTCTCTTTGCTTTAGCTGAGGGGGATTTTATCGCCCGTGGAGGAGTGGCTGGAGCCGATGACGGCCGCCGCGACCCTGCCGCGCTTCCTCTCTTCGACGGCACGACGCTCGACGACCGCCTGATAGAAGGTGTGGAAGTAGTCGTACATGGAGTAGCAGGCCGAAATCACTACGATCCAGAGCATGGCGCGCCCGGCCGAATAGAGCAGCACCTGCCAGTCCATAACGGTCGTCGCGCCCGGCCCGAAGAGATGATGAAGGGCGTCGCGCAACTCCGGCACGGTCCAGAACTGTATGGCCGGGAAAGCGTAGCCGAAGTTGGCGACGGGCGGCTGGCCCGAGACGCTCGACACGATCAGGAGCGAGACTGCCACTACCTGCGAGAGCATCTTGAACTTGCCCATCTTCGAGGCGGAGATCACCACCCCTTCGGTCGCAGCAATCGAGCGCAGGCCAGAGACCGCGAACTCACGCCCGACGATAATCACGACGGCCCAGGCCGGGGCGAGGCGATTTTCGACGAGCGAGATGAGGGCCGCCGAGATGAGCAGTTTGTCCGCAATCGGGTCCAGGAGCTTGCCGAGGCGCGAGACCTGCCGCCGCCGCCTGGCGAAGAAACCGTCCAGGTAATCTGTAAATGAGGCTGCGAGAAAAATAGAGACGCCGAGGATGTGTCGCGGGACGCCGAACTTTTCTGAAAAAGGTGTCAGCAGGACGACGACCAGGAGCGGCACGATGAAGATGCGCGATAAGGTTAGTGAGTTCGGAAGATTCACACCCGCTCCAGCCTCTCTAACAGCAATGGCTCAATCCGATTAAATGTTCTCACATCCTGTGAAATTGCAATGATTGCAGTGTAGGACTCGCCCATAAATGCTGTCAAGATAAGGAGGCAGGGAGCCAACATGGCGCAGAACAGGGTCGGGGGAAAATCAGAGAGAGTGTGGAAGATTTATTTGACGCCGAGTTCTTTCAAAGCATTGACGGCTTCCTGACGAGTTTTTTCGGCATCGGTCAATTCAATAGCTTTGTTCAGATCATCGATAGCCTGCTGCCTTTCGCCTTTTTGCTTGTGTACCAGCCCACGGTTTTTGTAGGCGACCGCGTAATTCCCTCTCAGATTGATGGCCTGGGTATAATTTTCTATGGCTCCGTTATAGTCTTTCTTCGCCATCAAAGCTTCTCCGCGATAGTTATAAACCTCCGGATAATCATTCTTGATTTTCAAAGCCTGATCGTAGTCGGCCAAAGCTAGATCGTAATTTTCTTTCAGCGCGTAGGCGTAGCCACGATAGTAATAGGGCATGGCGTAAATCTCTCCCCCTCTGACGTCCACAGAGTAAACACGTATCGCCCGCTTCAAATTCCCTTTCCACTTGATTGCTTCCGTATAATCATTGATCGCTTCCTGCAAGCTCCCTTTTCGCTGGTAGGCAAGTCCGCGAAAGAGATAGGCCGCCGGATTGTCTAATTCGCTGCTGAGGACCGTCTTGTAGTCTTCGATAGTCTGATCATACTTGCCTTGCCGAAGGTAGACGCCCGCCCGGTTAAAATACGCCACGGTATCTTTTCCCTCGGATAGTTGTATGGCTTTCGTGTAATCGTTGATAGCGGCCTCATTTTTATTCATCCCTCTGTAGCTATCTCCGCGTAAGCGATAGACCCATTCCGAATCGCATTCGTTCCCGATAGCTTGATTAAAATCATCAAAGGCGCGGCTGTAATTGCTCTTTTTCAAGTACACACGACCGCGCCATGCAAATACGCACTGCAAGCCAGGGTTAATAGAGTTCTCAAAGTCGGCAATTTTAATAGATTGATCGAAGTCCGCGATGGCTTGTTCCAGTTCATTCTTGGACTCGTGGGCTAGCCCACGCCGCGCATATGCCTCCGCGTGTTCCGGGTTCAGCCTGATAGCATTATCAAAACTTATGATGGCTTCGTCTTGCTCGCTCCTTTTCATGTGTTCGAGTCCGGTTTGGTAGGACTGGCCGGCGATATATAACCTGCTTTGAAGGCCGTAGCTGTAGGCACCATAAGTCACGAGAGGCAGCAGTATCATTCCTATGAGCGTCGCAAAACGAATCCGCTTTGAGCCATCATATGACCTCACGAGGCGAAACTTACGCGCACTGTAATTGAGATAGAAAAGGAGGCCCCATAAGAAAATAAGTGAGGCGCTTACCCAGACCGCATCCCAGGCACCAGCTTCCGCTCGCTTAAACCGAAGTAATCCCATCACGCAGACGACAATGGCGGCGAGGGCGACCATCAGAAGAGCGTAGTTCTTGAGAGCGCGTAAAATACCGAGTCTACGTTCCAGTTTTTTGAGACGTAGAGCGGCATCCCTATAGTCGGACTGGCTCGATACCACTTCTTTAAAGAGGCTCGCGGCTGAGCGCCATCGGAGTTTCCTGGCAGATAACATTCCAAGCCGGTATTGCTCGGCCAGCTTCATCTCGCGTTCGACCCTCGCCAGTTCGTTGCGCGCCTCGGCGTGATCTGGCCTTGCGGCAATCGTCTCCTTGAGCTTTTCTAATGCGGCTGACGTTTCGCCCTTCTCCAACGCCAGCTTCGCATCGCGGAAAAGTTTTTCGGGACCCCCTCTTGAAGTCTGCGCTTGCTGTGCCAGGGCGTAAGTTAAACTCTCCGTCGCCTTCCTGTCACCGGGATTAAGGGCCTGCCAGGCTTTCAACTTCTCAACAGCAGTCGCCCAGTCTCCTCTGTCGCTGGCGGTTCGCGCCTCAGTTTTGAGCGCGGCTATCTGGTTCGCGATTAGATTGCGGAGCAGGTCAACCCGCTCAGCGACATCCTTATAGCCAGCATCCATTGCCTGCAAACGCTGAAAATATTCTAGAGCCTTAGCCCAATCTTCGGAGTCGAAGTATTTGCGAGCCCGCGCGTAGAGCGCGGCGAGCCTTCGCCGCTGCTTGAGTTGGTCCGTGTTCTCGGTCGTCTCTGCTTCGGGCAAGATGGCGACGGGTGGGACGGGCGTTGAAACTGGAGGCGTGGGCGGTTTGGCATCTTCCTGCCGAACATCGAAGATGCGTCCATCCTGCGAACGTAGATAAAGCACAGGCGTGCCCCACTCCACAGTATCCTTGATGGCCAGACTGATCGCCTTGCGCGCTTCGGCGACCGCCCCGTCAATCGGGATGTCATTAGCGATGGCTCTATAAAAGGAGCGCGAGAACTCTATGGCCGCGCGGTCAGTAATCTCGTACTGCATGGCCAGCACGGCGGGAATATTTCGGCGAATGAGAATCGAGGCGGTGCTGGAAAAGATGTCGAGTTGGCCGCTCAGCGCGCTATCACAAGAATTGAGCACCACCAGTCGAAGGGCGTTGTGGTCGGCCAGCAACCGCCCCAGCTCGGTGGCCTTCAGATAACGCGCCTTGCCGGTTTCATCAGCCAGAGCGATGAACCCCTCATCGCTCTGGTCGTCAAAACCCCCGTGTCCGATGAAATGAAAAATGTGCCATGAGCCGACCTGTAATTTTTGCTGGAGGTCTTGCCAGGTTTGACCTTCCAGCCAGGTTAATTTCACGCTGTCACCAAGGTCTCTGACAGCCTCCTCAACATGCCGCTTCTCACGCTCTGCATCCAGAGTCTCTAAATCCGATGGGCTGGCCGTCATCCCTAGAATCTGTAACGGCGGTTCAACAACGAGCGGCTTAATCGAATATTGCAGCTCCAGATAACGAATGACCGGAGTATTGCTCGACAGGCAGAGGTATTCCGCTGAGCGCGGGTCGTAGAGAAACTCCCAGGGTAGCGCAGACAATGACGGCTGACGGATATTTAATTTAATGCGTAGCCCTTTACCTCGATCAGCGGCCAGTTGCTGACTGACTTCGTAGCGTGCGAGCACGCTCCCCGTGAAGAGCGCATTGAATAATTCGAGGCCGAATTGCTGAATCGGCTGTCCCTTGGGCGAGGTCGCAAGGCGATACCTTCCGCCGGAACGCAACAGGGCAAGCTGCAAATTATTCTGGCGGTCTTTGAGCGTCTCCCGGTCAAACGGCAATTTCCTGAATTCGCGCGCCTCGCCGGCCGGCGAGCGAACGACGATCTCGTAGCCGTGCTCCCCATCGGAATTAATCAACAGATCAAAATCCAGATATTCCAAATTCATGAGCTTAATGAATCGTGCTGACCTGATGAGCTTAAGAGCGAGCTGTCACTGAAAGCCTGAACCTGAGGCACGCCGCACGCGAGAGCGACGCAAGCGCGTGTGCAAAGCATCCACAGCTTCTGCACATCTTCCACAAGTCGGTTGAGTGAAGCGCGTGAGAATATCCCCGCGCCGGTAATTCGAGACGTAATTTAACTCAATAAGGTTATCTGTGAAAGCCCTGAAGAGCCCGGCGCTCCGTCTTCTTAATAACCAACTGTTCCCTGCTTGCCCGTCGCTCATTGCTCGGCTACAATCAGGGGTTCTGCGCTCCCGGATTCTCCCGACTATCTGGGACGCACTCTATTTCGACGAGCATCATGGCTATTGATCGCATCACGGTGCGCGGGGCGCGCCAGCACAATCTCAAGAACATCAACGTAGAGATTCCGCGTGACCGCCTGACGGTCATCACCGGGCTTTCCGGCTCCGGGAAATCCTCGCTGGCGTTTGACACCATCTACGCAGAGGGGCAGCGCCGCTACGTCGAATCTCTCTCGGCCTACGCGCGCCAGTTTTTGGATCAGCTCGAAAAGCCGGACGTCGATTCGGTTGACGGCCTTTCGCCCGCCATCTCCATCGAGCAGAAGACGACCTCGCGCAGCCCACGCTCCACGGTTGGCACAGTGACGGAAGTCTACGATTACCTGCGGCTTCTCTTCTCCTCCATCGGCCAGCCGCACTGTCACATCTGCGGCGCGCAGATCACGCGCCAATCCGTCGAGCAGATCGTCCAGAATGTCCTCTCTCTGCCCGAAGGCGAGCGCGTGATGATTCTGGCCCCGATTGTTCGCGGGCGCAAAGGCGAATTCAAGAAAGAACTGGAGAAGTTAGCCAAGGACGGTTTCCTGCGTGCGCGCGTGGACGGCGAGCTTCTGTCGCTCGACGAAGAGATACGCTTGGACAAGCGGCGCAACCACACCATAGAGGCCGTCGTGGACCGGCTGCTCATCAAGCCGGGCATCAACGAGCGGCTCTCGGAATCCGTCCGCACGGCCCTGAAGCTGACGAACGGCGCGGTGCTCGTCTCGGTCGTTGACGGCGAAGAAAAACTCTACTCCGAGCGTATGGCCTGCGTGAATTGCG
This sequence comes from Pyrinomonadaceae bacterium, assembly GCA_035275605.1. Lineage (GTDB taxonomy): Bacteria > Acidobacteriota > Blastocatellia > Pyrinomonadales > Pyrinomonadaceae > QHXM01. Next base: position 8,128 of record DATEMM010000446.1, on the reverse strand, counting down.
GCATCAACGTTCCGCCGCTGGAGCCGCGCTCCTTCTCCTTCAACTCCGCCTACGGAGCATGTAAGCGCTGCCACGGGCTTGGCACAGTGCTCGAAGTTGACCCGGCCAAAATCATCACGGACGCGACCATAGCGTCTGACAAGCAGGAGTTCATGGGGGCCGCGGACAAGCAGGGCTCAGCCTACTTGCGCAGCGCCCTGACGGCGGTCGCCAGGCACCTCGGCGCTGACCCGCGCGTGAGTTTCAACGACCTGCCGTCCGAAGCGCAGGAGGCATTCTTTCACGGCCTCGGCGGCCAACTGACTTTTCGCCAGGGCGCGTACACCTATCAGAGCGAATGGAAGGGCGCTGTTCGCTGGCTGCGCGAGCGCATGAACGAAGCGCCGTCCGAGAAAGTCCGTCTCTCGCTCGAAGAGCTAGTCTCGCCCGTGACCTGTCCCGATTGCGAGGGCAGGCGTCTCCAGCCGGAATCTCTCGCCGTCAAACTCGGCGGGCGCGGCATCGCCGACTACACCGCGCTCCCGATTGAAGAGACCATCGCCGCCTTCGACCGCATCCGGTTGACCGAGCGCGAGGAGCAGATTGCCGGGCTCGTCCTGCGCGAGATTAAGGACCGCCTTCGTTTTCTTGAGACGGTGGGCCTTGGCTACCTGACGCTCAACCGCCCTTCGGCCACGCTCTCCGGCGGCGAAGGCCAGCGCATACGCCTGGCCACGCAGATCGGCTCGCAACTGCGCGGCGTGCTCTACGTCCTGGACGAGCCTTCCATCGGCTTGCACCCGCGCGACAACCAGCGACTTTTGGAGACGCTCTGCGCGCTGCGTGACCTGGGCAACACTGTGCTCGTGGTCGAGCACGACGAGGAGACGATTCGGCGCGCGGATTACGTCGTTGACCTGGGGCCGGGCGCTGGCGCGCACGGCGGCCTGATGGTCGCCGCCGGCACACCCGAAGAGGTCTCCTGCAACCCGGAATCCGTGACCGGGCTCTACATCTGCGGGGCGCGCCGGATTGCCGTCCCCAAAGACCGTAGACCGCCGAACGGCAAGGCCATCACCGTGCGCGGTGCGCGCCACAATAACCTGAAGGAGATTGACGTCACTTTCCCGCTTGGCCTGCTGACGGTCGTGACGGGCGTCTCCGGCTCCGGCAAGTCAACGCTCGTGGACGATATTCTCTACCGCGCGCTGGCACGCCACCTTTACGGCTCGCTCGCGGAGCCTGGCGACTACGCCTCTATAGAAGGTCTCGAACACGTCGATAAGGTCATAGAGATTGACCAGTCGCCCATCGGTCGCACCCCCCGCTCGAACCCGGCGACCTACACAGGATTGTTTACGCCCATTCGCGAGCTTTACAGCATGCTGCCCGAATCGCGCGAGCGCGGCTACAAGCCCGGACGCTTCTCCTTCAACGTCAAGGGCGGGCGCTGCGAAGCCTGCGAGGGCGACGGCATGAAGCGCATCGAGATGAATTTCCTGCCGGATGTCTACGTGCTGTGCGATGTCTGCCGCGGCGCGCGTTACAACCGCGAGACGCTCTCGGTCAAATACAAGGGCAAGTCCATCGCGGAACTCCTGGACACGACCGTCGAGGAGGCGCTGCCCCTGCTGGAGAACATTCCGCAGATCAAGCAGAAGCTACAGACCCTGCTCGACGTCGGCCTCGGCTACATCAAGCTGGGCCAGTCGGCCACGACCCTCTCGGGCGGCGAGGCGCAGCGCATCAAGCTCGCCAAAGAGCTTTCGAAGCGAGCGACGGGGCGAACCATCTACATTCTGGACGAGCCGACGACCGGCCTGCACTTCGCGGATGTGCACAAGCTCCTGGACGTGCTACAGCGCCTGGTCAGCCTGGGCAACACCGTCATCGTCATCGAGCACAATCTGGACGTCATCAAGAGCGCAGACTACATCGTGGACCTCGGACCCGAAGGCGGCTCGCACGGCGGACGCCTCGTCGCCTGCGGCACTCCCGAAGACGTCGCCCGAGCGCGCCGCTCTCACACGGGTCATGCCCTGCGCCCGCTTCTCAACGGCCACGCCGCGCCGCGCAACGGCAACGGCAACACTGCACGCCGCGAACGCCCGAAGAAAATTGCGTGATATACTGCTCGCCGGCTCTCTGCGCTTTAACTAAATCATCGTAGAACAATCGGAGGCACGCTTGAATTTTCCCCTGCAAATTAACTTCAAAATCCTGGCCATCGCCCAGCAACTATCACTCACGGACGCGACCAACAACCTGATCTTTTACGTCAAACAGAAGGCTTTCAAGCTGAAGGAGGCCGTCACGGTCTTTGCCGACGAGCAGCAGTCGCGCCCCTGGTTTTATATCAACGCCGACAGGGTCATAGATTTCAACGCCAATTATTCGTTCACTGATTACACCGGGAAACCGTTCGGGGGGATCAGGCGGCAGGGGAGAAAGTCTCTCTGGAGGGCCCACTACGAACTCTTCGACGGCTACCAACCGCACCCGACGGCGATCTTCAAAGAGGAGAACCCGTGGGCGAAGGTCTTTGACGCCATGCTCGGTGAAATCCCCATCCTCGGAATCTTCACGGGCTATCTGTTTCACCCCTCTTACTTGGTCTCTCGCCCGGACGGGATGCCCTTAATGCGTCTTAAAAAGCACGCCTCCTTTGTCGGGCGCAGGTTCGGTATAGACAAGCTGGCACACCTGGATCAGACGGAGGAGATGCGCATCCTGCTTGCGATTATGATGATAGTGCTGCTGGAGCGCGCACGCGGGTGAGTTCCGGATGAGAGAGCGCATCGCAACAATCGTCGCCGCCAGCCTGGAGGTCAAGCGCGAATACTTCGCCGAGCACTGGACGGACGTCGAGCGCGCGGCCAGGATCATCGCCGACTGTTTCAACTCGGGCGGGAAACTTCTGCTCTTTGGCAACGGGGGCTCGGCGGCCGACGCGCAGCACATCGCCGGCGAATTCGTGAACCGCTTCCTCCCGCAGGACCGTCGCGCCCTGCCCGCCGTCGCACTGACCACGGACGGGGGCGTGCTGACCTGCATCGCCAACGACACAGGCTTCGAGAAAATCTTCGCCCGCCAGGTCGAGGCCCTGGGCGCGCCTGGCGACGTTTGTCTCGCCATTACGACCTCGGGCAAGTCCGGGAACGTCGTCTCGGCCATAGAGGCGGCGCGCGCCAGGGGGATGAAGGTGATAGGACTCCTGGGGCGCGACGGCGGCTTGTGTGCCCCTTTGTGCGACCTGCCCCTGGTTGTTCAAAGCGATGACACGCAGCGCGTGCAGGAGACGCACAATTTGATCGGGCACGTCCTCTGCGAATTGGTCGAGATGATTCTCTTCGGGCAGGACTCCACGGACTGAAGGGGGCGGCGTTAAGGGAAGTGTCAATCTACGACGAAGACGAGCTGCGCCCGCTTGAGCTTGACCGCGTCAGCACCTATCCGCTCGCCTCGCGCCCGAGCAAAGTCACGATTAAAGATTTCGCCCGGCCCATCAGTGGCGATGCGTCGCTCGCGGAGTATCTGAACGCGTTGCCGGACATCCTAGCCGCGCGGAGTCTGCGAGAGCTTGCGGCACGCATCAGGCGTGCGCGCGCCAAGCGAAAGCCGATTATCTGGGGCGTCGGCGGGCACGTCGTCAAGACCGGGGTGTCGCCCGTTATCATCGACCTGATGCGGCGCGGCTTCGTCAAAGCGATTGCGGCCAACGGCTCCGTGCTCGTTCACGACGCGGAGATAGCCATGAACGGCTCGACCTCCGAAGACGTGGACGCGAGCCTCGGCGCGGGCGCGTTCGGCGGAGCCGACGAGACAGGTAAGCTTTTAAATAGCGCGGCGCGCCTCGGCGTGCAGGAAAACATCGGGATGGGCGAAGCGTTGGGGCGCATGCTCGTTGGGATGAATCCGCCGCACAAAAGCTTTTCCTTACTGTGCCAGGCATACGAGATGCGCGTGCCCTTCACTGCGCACGTCACCATCGGCGCTGACATAGCTCACTTTCACCCGTCGGCCGACGGTGCTGCTCTAGGGGCGACGACGCATACGGACTTTCGCCTGCTGGCCGAGCTGGTCAGGCGCATGGACGGCGGCGGCGTCTACCTCAACATAGGCTCGGCCGTCGTGCTCCCGGAAATCTTTTTGAAGGCCGTGACGCTCGTGCGCAATCTGGGCCATTCCCTGTCCGACATCACGACCGCCAACTTCGACTTCATACAGTCCTATCGCCCGCTGACGAACGTCGTGCGCCGGCCCGTGGCTGACGGCGCGGGCCAGGGCTACTCCATCACAGGCCACCACGAATTCACCATCCCGCTCCTCGCCGCCCAAATCATCTACGGACAAGACGCCGACTGAAAAATTCCACCGCCCGGATTGCTCACCCTCGCCCTTCCACTAGCTTCTTCTCCCCGCGTCTAAACATCCACGTTGACAGGAGACCTCTCCCGCTCTTATACTCTTCCCATGAAAATGAAATCCATTTTCATTTAGACACCAATAAGAATTCAAAGCTCTTCGATCAAACGCATCCAGAGGCTCAAAAAGGTTTGAAGTCGTAAAGTAAAAGAGAGGTCCACGGGTGCTTCGCCAAAAGACCGCCGTGAACCCCTCCGCCTCAGGCCAACCTGCAAGACAGGTTGACCGGCGCTCCTCATTCTAGGCGCGCCGGCCACGACTTTCAACAGATGTAACGTCATGACTGGCACAACCCGGCACAAAATCGTCCTGCGCTTCCATTCGCTTCTCTTCTCTCTCTGCGCGCTTTTTCTCTCTCTCGTGCCCGCTTCGGCGCAGACCGAGTTGACTGCTGGACTACGCGGCTCCGTCCTGGTGAACACTTCGGGAGAGAAGGTGCCCGGCGCGCGCGTCACCGTCACGAGCGAGACGCTCGGAGTCCGCCGCGAAGTCGAATCGAACGCCGAAGGCGAGTTCGCCTTCTCCGGCCTTCCTCCCGCGACCGATTACATTGTCCGTGTGAGCGCCGCGGGCTTTCGCGAATCAGCGCAGCACAATTTTTCGCTCCTCTCGGGCGAAGCGGCGACAATCAATCTACAGCTTGAGATAGAGAGCATCAGCGCGAGCATCACCATCACGGACGAAGCGTCGCCGGTCGTCAACAACGCGCCGGAGGTCAGCCAGGTCGTTGGCACAAGAAAAGTCGCGGAGCTGCCGTCGAACGGGCGCAGCATCAATCGCTTCGCCTTACTGGACCCGCACGTGCGAAACACCGGCGGGCTCGGCTCGGACGGCTCAACCGCGGCGCGCCTCTCGATTAACGCCAACTCCTTCCGCCAGACCTTCTTCAAGCTCGACGGAAACTCCAACTACGATTTCGTCTTCGCCAACGCACCTCTCCAGCAGGTCTCGCTGACGAGCGTGCAGGAGTTCAAGGTTCTGACCAACCAGTACTCTGCCGAATACGGCGGCTCAAGCGCGGGGATAGTCAGCACCGTCACCAAGTCCGGCACGCAGGAGTTCCACGGCGAGAGTTTCTTCTTCCTGCGCCCGAGCGGCATACAGGCACGCCCGCCCGTCTCCAGCCTGCGCGTGCCCAACCAGTTGATGCAGTTCGGCGGGGCCGGCGGCGGCCCACTGTGGAGCGACCGTTCGACTTTCTTTGCCAGCTACGAACAGACGCGCGCCGACCGCGGCGCTTTCGTCCAGAGCCCGCAGCCGCTCGCCTACGTCGGGCATTTCCGCGACTACACGGGGCTGGCCCGTTTCGATTACGCCCTGACCAACACGCATTCCATGTCGCTTCGGCTCAACGGCAGCCGCAACACCAACGACAACCCGAACGACCGTGTCAGCGGTTTGACGCAGCCGAGCGCCGCCACCCTTAGCAAGTTCCAGAGCACCGGCCTCCAATTCACGGACCGCACCATCTGGGGCTCATCAATCGTCAACGAGTTGCGCGCGAGCTACGTCAATTCACTGCCCTCCGCGTCGAGCGCGCTCTTTCCGCAGGTCTCAATCGTGCGTCCGGCCTATAGCACCGAGGGCGGCTCCGGCTATTCCTGGGTACGCACGGAGACCTGGCAGGTCGCGGACCAACTCGCTTCCCAGTTCGGTCGTCACGACCTGAAGGTCGGCGGCGATTTCCTACGCCAGAGGGTGCGGGATTTCAGTTCCACTCCGTTCGGCGAATACCGCTTCAACCCAGGCAGCCCCGCGCAGCAGCCCTTTCCAATCGAGTACACGCAAAGATTCGGCGAAGCCTTCGTGCGCTACGGGCAGACGCTCGCTTCCGCCTTCGTTCAGGATAACTGGCGCGCCGCTTCGCGTCTGACTTTAAATTTGGGCCTGCGCTACGACTACCAATCCATCACGGACGACCTGAACAACTTCGCCCCGCGTCTGGGCTTCGCCTACGACCTGACGGGCGATGGGAAGACGGTCATACGCGGCGGCGCTGGCGTCTTCTACGACCAGTACTACATGTACATCACGCGCCGCTTCCTGCTCGAAGGCATCGACGCGAAGATCAGGACCTACAGGTTCACTTACGACGCGCATGGAAACCCTGCGACGGCTGGCGCGCCCCTCTTTCCGAACTCACTCACGGCGCTGCCCTCCGGAGCAATCGAGAGCATACGCGATTACGTTTATCTGCCAGCCGATGAGCTGCTCAATCCTTACAACGTGCAGTTCTCGCTCGGGCTCCAGCGCCAGCTCTTCGACAACTGGACTTTCACCTTCGACGCCATTCACTCGCGCACCTTGAAGCAGCAGCGCGTCAACGACATCAACGCGCCCGCTCCCTTCATTCGCACAGTGCCGGGCGAAACGCGTTCCCTTGCCGCGGCCGACGCCACGCGCCCCTTCGGGACGACTTATCAGGGCGTTCGAGTCAGGAAAGTCGCCGTTATAGAGAACACTGCGTCGAGCAATTACGATGCGCTCGACTTCGGGCTGATAAAGCGATTCTCGAACCGTTACCAGTTAGACGCACACTATGTTTATTCGTCGGCCCTGACCTATTCAATGTTCTTCGGCGAAGCGGATACGGGCATCCCGAACCAGTTCCGCGTCCCGGAGAGCCTGGACCGCGGGCCGTCCGATTATCACCAGCGCCATCGCTTCGTCTCGCACGGGCTGGTAGAGCTTCCCCTCGATTCACAAATCTCTTTCGTCGCCACACTCGCGTCGGGCCTGCCCATCAACGCCGTCACAGGCGTTGACAACGACAACGACGGCTACCGCTTTGACCGGCCCGTCGGCTTAGCGCGCAACAGTTTCCGCACGCCTATGCAGGCCACTTTCGACGCGTCTCTGGCAAAGAGGTTTCGGGTGCGCGAGGGAGTGCGCGTGGAGTTGCGGGCGGAGGTTTTCAATCTCTTCAACCGGAACAACTACATCAAGCTCCAGAACATCTACGGCAACTCGCTTGAGCCCCGCGCTGATTTCCTGACGCCGCTCGCCGGCCTACAGAACTCGGACCCCGCGCGCCAGTTTCAATTCGGAGCAAGACTAATTTTTTGATTTCGGATTGTGGATTGCGGATTGCGGATTGAAAAAGGCAAGCAGCTCTTTTCTTGAATCCGCAATCCGCAATCCCAAATCCGCAATTGGCACATGCGTAAGATTCTCATCAAGCTGCACATGTACCTGGGGCTCTGCGTCGGCCTGTTGCTGGCGATGATCGGGCTGACGGGAAGCATCATCGTCTTTGGCGACGAGATAGACAGGCTGCTCAACCCGCGCCTGCTCCGCGTCGAAGTCAATAGCGAGCGCGCGACGGCGCAGGGCATGTTGGACGCTGTGCGCGTGGCATATCCGAATGAGAAACCGGCCCGGATGCGTCTGCCGCGCGACCACCAGGATTCCGCCGAAATCTGCTTCGGGGCCAGGCGCGACCCGCGCTGCGTTTACGTCGATCCATACAGGACGGCCATCCTGGGCGAGCGCGTGCCCGCGCACTCTTTCAAGAACCGTGTGGTCTCACTGCACAGGCGGCTCCTCAGCGGCGAGACAGGGGAGACCATCATAGGCATCTGCGGCCTGCTGCTGCTCACGCTCTCCGCCTCCGGCCTGGTTCTCTGGTGGCCTGGGCGCAAGTCCGCTTCGCGCCGGCTCAAGGTAAAACGCGGCGGCGGAAGCTATCGCACCAATTTTGACCTGCACAGAATCGTCGGCATCT